>JASEGR010000054.1 GCA_030017955.1 Candidatus Eisenbacteria bacterium | reverse complement strand
CGTTGGCTTGGCTTGGGACCGTATGGCATGGCAGGCTCCTGATAAAGTATTGCAAAAATATTCAGGCATTGGATTTATATGCAATACTTTATCAGGAAAATGACTGCTTGTCAATGTCTTTTTCGGCATGGACGAATCAGCGCAATCACCTATTAGGCCATCTAAATTCAACATGTTATGCGCACAAAAACCGCTGCGGCTGGTTATGAGTTTAAAGAACACCTCTGAAAACTTTGAGAAAGTATGGCACGTAAGAATCCGTAAGTCGTTGATATTTATAGATCCAACTGACATTTGGGCTCATAGGAAAATTTCTATGGATCTTCCAAAAGAGACTTCATGAAAAAAAGGATGCTATGAGATTACTCGAAGTTCGAGCTCTTAAAACATTCTATAAAGTTCAAGAAGGTCTTGTTCGGGCTGTGGACGGCGTGTCATTCGGCATCGAAGCTGGCTCGATGGTTGGGCTTGTCGGCGAATCAGGCTGTGGTAAGACAACAGTAGGCCGTTCCATCATCCGTGTCCTCCCTCGCAATGGTTATATGACTGCTCAGGGGATCATGTTTAAGGGTCGCGACCTGACGAGGTTAACGGAAAAGGAGATGCGGCTCTTGCGGTGGACCGAAATTGCCGTAGTGCCCCAATCCGCGATGAATAGCCTCGACCCTGTCTATTGCATCGAGGATCAGATGCTTGAAGTATTGACTAGGAGAGGTGGCCTGACACGTTCAGTAGCGATTGCCCGGGCGGCAGAGTTGTTCAATGAGGTGGGGCTCGATCCGAGTCGGTTACGTTCCTATCCTCACGAGCTAAGCGGTGGGATGAAGCAGCGGGCCATTATCGCTATGGCCATCGCCTTGAAGCCAAGTTTCATCATTGCAGATGAACCAGTGACTGCTCTTGACGTCATAGTACAAGACCGGGTGCTCAAAATTTTCAAGTGCCTGCAGCAGGAAATGAATATCACTGTAATGATGATTACTCATGATATGTCTGTCATTGCCCAGACCTGCGATGCGGTCATTGTCATGTACGCGGGTCGAGTGGTCGAAACCGGTCCTACCCGGGACGTCTTTAAACGTCCGCATCATCCCTATACCATGGGGCTTAAGAACGCTTTTCCGAACCTGACCGAGCCGGCAGATCGTTTGGTCTCAATCCCGGGCGACCCACCCGACATGCTTACACCAGTTGAAGGATGTCCCTTTGCGGATCGTTGTCCCTTCCGATATGGGAAGTGCCGCGACGTGATCCCCCCATTGGAAGAGGTAGCTAGCGGTCACAGGGTGGCCTGTATCCGGAAGGACACTGTAAATGAGATGCGGTTGAAGGCGCAGGAGGTGGAGACGTGGCAACGGGTAACCCCCTCGTGAACCAGGCGCCTTTGATCGAGGTGAAAAGGTTGGTCAAGCATTTCCCTGTCGGGAGAGGTGGACTTTTTTCGTCGCTTGTGGGGCGATCCGAGCAGATTTTAAAGGCGGTTGACGGAGTCTCTTTCTCTATCCGACGCCATGGTTCACTGGGTCTAGCTGGCGAGTCCGGCTGTGGAAAGACCACCACCGCCCGCCTCTTGCTCAAGTTGATCGAACCTACGGCCGGCAGGGTGACCTTCGACGGTATTGATATCAGCCAGCTCAACCCCGGCGGCGTACGTACCTTCAGGCGAAAGGCCCAGTTGACGATGCAAAACCCTTATGAGGCACTGAACCCCAGATTCACCATTCTGCGTTCTGTCGTGGAACCGCTGATCATTCACGGCATCGGGAATCATCAGGAGCGGGTTGACCTGGCACTACAGGCATTGCGGGACGTTAATCTGGAGCCACCGGAAAGGTACGCAGACCAGTTTCCCCACAAACTGAGTGGTGGACAACTCCAGCGAGCGGTTATTGCCAGAGCTTTGGTACTGCATCCTGAATTCGTTGTGGCAGACGAACCGGTATCGATGCTCGACGTATCCGTGAGGGCTGGGATCCTGAACCTTATGCGGCATGTCACTTACACCTATGGGCTGACCTCGGTGTATATCTCTCATGACCTCAGCCTTATCCGGTATATGTGCGAGCGGGCTGCTGTAATGTATCTTGGAAGGGTGATGGAAATCGGTCCTACCGATCGTATCATTGAAGAGCCGAAACACCCCTATACGCAGGCCCTTGTGTCCGCCGTCCCTGTGCCCGACCCTGACTACGAATGGAAACAGATCGACATCGGAGATACGGTTCCAAGCCCGATAAACCTGCCAGATGGTTGTCGCTTTCAAGACCGCTGTTTGCAGGTTGAGCTTCGCTGCAGACGCGACGACCCTCATCTCTATCCGGTTGGCCCTGATCATTATACCGCCTGCTTCCAATATGAGGGTCAAGAAACCCATGGAGCTGAGGAAAGACCAACGGGAAACTGAGGGCGAAGATGAGCGTGGCCGAGCAGATAAGCGAATTCGGATTAAGCCTGAAGTTGGAACAGATCCCCGAGGCAGTGCGTCTGAGGGCGAAGGGATGCATCCTCGATACACTTGGTGTATGCCTGGCATCGGCTCACTTCGACTTTGCTGCCATGGTGGCGGACGTCGTGCTCGGGATGGATGGTAAGAAAGAGTCGACCGTGATCGGATGGGGTGCTAAAGTGCCCAAGGTCAATGCGGCCCTTGTCAATGGAAGTCTCGCCCATGGCGCGGACTACGACGATACGCATGGAGGTAGCCGGTTGCACCCGAGCGCTTCCGTGGTTCCAGCAGCCCTGGCTGTTTCCGAGGCCATTGTTTCGGACGGCCGGTCTACCCTAGAGGCGGTTGTGGTGGGTCTTGAAACAGTGACCCGGATTGGTATGTCAGGCGTGAGTGCAGCTGGTTTTCACCAGAGGGGTATCCATCCGACAACCCTTTGCGGCGGTTTCGCCGCTGCACTTGTTGCTGGGAAGCTCTTGGGCTTGGATGTGGAGCGTTCGGCGTGGGCCCTGGGGATAGCGGGTGGGATGGCATCGGGCTTATTCGAGTACATGGCAGAGGGGACATGGGGGAAGCGTATTGGGCCGGGATGGGCGGCCCACGGGGGCATTATCGCTGCCGAGCTGGCAAAGAAAGGGTTCAGCGGTCCCCGGACCGTCTTTGAAGGGAAAGCGGGCCTTTATCGGTCCCATCTCGGTGAGGGCAACTACGATCTTGATCAGTTGACGAAGGGTTTGGGCGAGGAGTGGCAGACCCTTTCCATTGCTGCAAAGAGGTTTCCCTGCTGCCACCGAAACCAGATACACGTCGGGTTAGCCCTGGGAATTCAGGCACAGCAGGGGATCAAAGGGTCTGAGATTGCTGAAGTTCAGTGCGGGGTTGACCGATTGGCACCCCCCCTGGTCTGTGAGCCGTGGATAGAGAAGCAGCAACCGCGGGACGGTTATGCGGCTAAATTCAGTTTGCCCTACTGTGTGGCTGCCGCTCTTAGCCGGGGCAGACTGACGATGCAGGAATTCGAGCCAGCTGTTATAAGTGACAAACAAGTCCTTGGGTTAGCCAAGAGAACGAGCTACTTCGTTGATGAGACATTAGATCCGGTGCGATTTCCAGGCTGGTTAAAGATAAGGATGAAGGATGGCCGCATCCTGGAAGCACGGAGGGAACGGGAGGAGTTGGCAGGATGGCCAGAGATCCGGACGAAGTTCCTGGAAAATGTTTCGCCGAAGCTCCGTGGTGGTTCTGCAATTCGAGTAGTTGAGATGGTGGAAAGGCTGGAGAGACTGTCTGACGTGACAGAACTGATGGACCTATGCTTAAAGGCATGAACCCCAAGACAATCACAAAGAAAGGAGACAACAAGATGAAAGCCATTCTATCAAAACATGTATTCATCACATTTTTCTGTGCAGTTTTTGCGGTAACGGGTATTGGAGGGTTCGCAAAGGCACAAACACCAGTGCAAAGGATCGAGGTCCTGGTCCACACCCCTGCTGAAGATGTCTTCCGGTACGACATGGTTCAAATAGTGGCTGAGTCGTGGCGGGAGTTGGGTTTCGACATTTCGGTCACCCCTCTGGCCTGGGCCCGGATCAGTGCGCGCGCCCTTGCGCAAATGCCAAGGGATTTCGATGTCTATCCGATCCTCTGGGTTGGTCAGTCCCAGCGTCTCGACCCAGACTTTTTCGTCTTCTCGTTGCTCCATTCCTCACAGATACAGGAAGGTGGGCTGAACGGCGGTTATAAGAATCCAGAAATGGATAAACTAGCGGAGAAGCAGCGTACAGCAACAACCCTCGGAGAGCGGAAGAAGGCTGTGATAGATGCTCAGGCTCTCGTGATGAGAGAACAAGGTGTAACACCCATCGTATTAAAGCACCAGATCTTTCCCTATAACAGTCGAGACTTCGGCGGCGCCGTCAGTCAACCTGGCGAAGGATTTAATTCCTTTCCCAGCATGATGACCTTCGAGCCAAAAACGAGTCGCAAGACCCTTCGTTGGGGTGTCCCGAGTGCCCTCGCCTCCCTTAACCCCCTGAACTGGGTTACCGCCATCGACCATTATACGATTCGACTGATATACGATATGCTGTTCCGAATCGATGAGAAAGGCATGCCACAGAAATGGGCAGCCGAGGATTTGAAGATCATCGACCCGCTGACCTACGAAGTACGACTTCGACCCGACATGAAGTTTCACGATGGCCAGCCAGTGACCACGGAGGATGTGAAGTTTTCCTATGAATACTATAGGGACCAAAAGTCAGGCTGGGCCATGACTAAGGTGGACCGTATCAAAGAGATCAAGGTGATTGATCAACATACCATGCGGTTCATTCTTAAGGAGCCGTTTGCTGCCTTCGTGCCGGCGGTACTTGCCGAGCTCTACATCTTACCCAAGCACATTTGGAAAGATGTCCCATCGAAGCTCGGACTCTCAAGGGCCCAGGATTTTGCCAATGAAAAGCCGATCGGCAGTGGCCCCTTCAAATTCGCCTACCATCGAAAGGGGGAAGAGCTTCTGTTGAATCGGTTCGAGGCTCACTTCCAACCTCCCAAGGTCGACGGCGTTCTGAGGGTCCAATACACGAGCATCGACGGTATGGCGATGTCTCTGGAAAAGGGTGAGATTGACGTGGCCGAGGGACGGAAGTTGATGCCAGTCCATGCTGAACGTCTAAAGGGCAAAGCTCACATCACATTGGCTGTGGTGGAGGACATTTATCCATACATGTTCATCTATAACACTTTTCGCAAGCCGTTCAACGATCCAGCGGTGCGCCGGGCCCTTTCTTACGCCATTCCGAGGCAGCGCATCGTGGATCAACTCCTAATGGTGTATGGCGCCCCGGCAACGACGTATATTGGTCCCGCTAACAAGGAATGGGTCAATACGAATGTTGAGAAATTCGACTACGACATGAAAAAGGCTAGAGAGACCTTGAAGGCCGCAGGCTACCAGTGGGATTCTAAGGGCAGGATCTGCTACCCGTAGGGGAAGTGAGGAGGGAGGATATCTTTGGTTAGGAGGGATGACGGATCTATGGGTGTAGGAGGCCGTTCCGCAGCTATACGAGGATTCGTGATTCGAAGACTCACCCACATGGTGGTGACGCTGCTTGTCTTAGCCTCGATCCTGTTTTTGATGTTCCGATTCCTTCCGGGCGATCCCACTGCCGTTTATATCGATGCTGGCTTCTCACCTGAGGCAAGACGGTCCCTTATGGAGCAGTTCGGACTGGACAAACCGCTCTATGTGCAGTACTTCCTCTACATGAAAAGCCTCCTGCTCCTGGACCTGGGGCGATCCTTTCATTACTCGCTCCCGGTGATGGGGGTCCTCTCAGACAAACTGGTCAACACGGCCCTGTTAATGGCAGCAGCAATGGCTATCGCCTTTTTCCTCGGGGTAGGCGGCGGCGCGGTTTTGGCATGGTACCGAGGGACGCGTTCCGAAATCTTCAGCCTCACGGTTGTTCTCATCCTGAGGTCTATGCCCGTCTTCTGGACCGGCATCATGGCCCTTATGGTCTTCTCCTTCCATCTTGATTGGTTTCCGTCCGGAGGAATGAGGGGCATAGGCCGGGATGTGGGAACAGGTCTTCAGAAGTTCATCTCCTTCGATTTCTTGCACCACCTCGCCCTTCCTGCACTGGTGTCCGCAGCCTATTACATAGCCAGCCCTCTCCTGGTGATGCGCAGCTCCATGCTTGAGGTTATGGGTGAGGACTTTATCGAGATGGCAAGAACCAAAGGACTTCCAGAAAGGGTTGTGATCCTAAACCACGGAGTCCGCAACGCTTTGCTGCCCACTATAACCCAATTGGCCATCATGGCGGGCTTTGCAATTGGTGGACAAATCTTGGTAGAGACGGTTTTCCGTTGGCCGGGCATGGGCCTTGAGATGGTCCTTGCCATTCAAAGGAGTGATTACCCCATTGCCCAGGCCAGTTTTTTACTCATGGGCGTCTTGGTGACCGTTTTCAATTTTCTGGCAGATCTTTCCTACGGTTATCTCGATCCAAGAGTGGTGTACGTATGAGCATGAAATTTAATCAAATCAACCGGATGGCGTCACCTTGGTGGAGTTCCTTGAGTTCACTGTTTAGGACAATTCGTAGCGATACCATGGGCTCCATTGGCGTTGGCATCTTTTGTGTTTTTGTCATATTGGCAATCCTTGCACCGCACATCGCCCCCCACGACCCGATGAAAAGTTTGAAGGGGGCAGATGGCACCTTTGCACGTCTTGAGCGTCCTTCGTGGCGATCTCCCTTTGGCACGGACCACATGAGCCGTGATATCCTCAGTCAGGTGATCGTTGGCTCGCGGGTTTCGGTCTTCGTCGGGTTAATCTCCGCTCTAGCCGTCGCCTTCCTGGGGACCAACATCGGCCTCCTCTCAGGCTATTACCGAGGCTGGACCGATGACATCCTGATGCGGCTAACGGACATCGTTTACGGCATACCGTTTCTACCTTTTATGATCATTCTTGTGAGCCTGTTAGGCCCCAGCCTCAGCAACATCATCCTGGCTATCGTCCTCATTACCTGGCGGACTTCTGCGCGGGTGATTCGTTCCCAGGTGATCAGCTTGAGGCAGAGGGGTTTTGTAGAGGCGGCTAAGATATCCGGTGCCACTGACCTCCGGATCCTTTATGTCCACATCATGCCCAATGTGCTTCCTCTCTCCTTTGTCTACGGAGCTTTGGCAATGGGTTGGGCCATCGGGACCGAGGCGAGTGTGGCTTTCCTAGGTTACGGTGACCCTCAGCTTATCAGCTGGGGAAAGATCCTCTACTGGGCTTATATCGCTCAAATGATCCGAGAGGCCTGGTGGTGGGTCCTGCCGCCAGGGCTGGCTATCGTACTTCTGATACTCTCAGGTTTTTTCATTGGTCGGGGCTATGAGGAGATAGCAAATCCAAGACTTCAGAGGATGTGAAGCGTAGAGCTTCACGTGGAGGTGAGAGGATGGATACAAGAAGTTTTAAAGGAGAGACACTTCGCTTGGCTTCCTTTGTGTCGAAACTCCAATTTTCCGACCTACCTGGTGAAGTCGTCAACCACATAAAGTTGTGTATTCTGGACACCATTGGTTGCGGTCTCTTCGGATCAGCCCTTCCTTGGGGTCAACTGATGGCGCGCTTCGTTGAGGCCCAGGCCGGGGTACTGGAATCGAGCGTATGGGGCCATGGGGTTAAGGTGCCTTCCGCCAATGCGGCCCTGGCGAATGGCACGATGGTTCACGGTTTTGAGCTCGATGACCTGCACAAGGGAGGTATTGTCCACCCAGGTAGCACCACCGTTACAGCAGCCCTTGCTGTGGCTGAGGGGAAAAGAAATGTTTCGGGTGCTGACCTACTCACAGCAGTGGTAGCTGGCTATGAGTTAGCCGCCCGGGTGGGCATGAGCGTTGGGGTTTCGCACCTTGTGGCCGGATTCCATCCAACGGGAACCTGCGGCACCTTTAGCGCTGGTGCGGCAGCAGCTCGCGTTCTCGGTGTCGACGAAATGACAACGGCCAACTGTCTTGGCATTGCTGGGACTCAGGGTCGTCACAAGGTTACAGTAGAGGTACGCCACCGCAATGGATCTCTTTTAACCGAGACAGTCGAGCATGGAAAGGGGAGTCCTCGTTATCCGCTCACTGGTGACGAGGTGAGAGGAAAGTTTCGAATTCTGGCTGAAAAGGCTCGCTCCAAGAATGAGGTGGAGCAACTGGTCGATATCATCGATGGTCTAGAACGGCTGGCCGATATATCAGATCTATCAGCTATTCTTAGCATCGGAGCCAATTGATCGAAAGGATGGTGATTAGTTGTGACCTTTGCTGCTGAGAGTTTTGCCAGGTTTGCTGCTGACCTCAGATTCGAAGCCCTTCCTGAAGAGGTGAAAGAGAGGGCGAAGGATCTCTTTCTCGACACGATCGGGATTGCCCTCTTCGGTGCGGCAGCCCCGTGGTCGAAAGCCAGCAGGACCGTGATCACACAACCGGGGCCATGCGCGGTCTTCGGGACATCTCTCTCCACCTCTGCCGATTTAGCCGCCTTGGTGAACGGAGTAGCTGCTCATGCCTATGATTACGATGACGTCCATAATGAGTCGATCACCCATCCGGCGGCGGCCTTGGTTCCTGCCATTCTTGCGGTGGGCCAGGCGAAGAGAGCGGGCGGCAAAATCGTTCTGCTGGCCCTTGTTGCAGGCTACGAAGTGGTGGCCAGAGTGGGAACCGCACTGGTGCCATTGCGGCACCGATTGCGGGGCTTCCATCCCACCGGCACATGTGGACCCTTTGGTGCCAGCCTCGCCACCGGGTTCATCCTCGGGTTAGATACCGAACGTCTGGTATGTGCTCTCGGCATTGCAGGGAGCTGTGCCTCAGGACTCATGGAGTATTGGGCGGATGGTACGATGACCAAGCGCGTCCATGCCGGGCTGGCAGCCCATCATGGCGTCCTCGCTGCTTTCATGGCGGCCGCAGGCTTCACCGGGCCAGCCAGCATCTTTGAGGGCCGAAGCGGCCTGCTGAGGGCATACACGGATGACCCCACTCCAGAGAAACTGACCGAAGGGCTGGGTAAGGGGTATGAAATTCTCAACTCGCAAATCAAGCTCTATGCCTGCCGGAGCGCCCTCCATACCACGCTGGAGGCCCTCTTCCAACTGCGTAAAGCATATGCCATCGACGTGGAGGAGATCATTGAGATTACAGTCGGTCATGTGCGTAGAGAGAGGGTATCGGACCACCCAGAACAACCTAGGACAATCCTTGAAGCCCAAATGAGCCTGCCGTTCACCGTTGCCGTGGCACTTTATGAGGGAGCTGCAGGGCCTTCTCAGTATTCGGAGAAGAAGCTTTCCGATCCGCGCATCCTGGCTTTGGCCTCTCGGGTAAAGCCCGTCCTTAGCGAGGAGCTACTTCAATTCGTCAAAAAGGATCCGAAAAGCCTTCCTTCTACGGTAGAGATTCTTATGCGGAGCGGAAAGAAGTTCTTTCATAGCGTGGATTACCCTCCCGATGGACCTGGAAATCGGTCAGGCCGGGAAGCCCTCATACGCAAGTTCAACGAGATGGCAGGAGAAGTGTTAGGGCTGGAGAAGGCGGAGAGAGTGATCCATTCGGTGCTTTGCCTTGAACGGCTGGACGATGTCTCACCCTTATGCGAGTTACTGATCCCTGAGGCCTCTCATGCGATCTTATGATGTTGTCATCATCGGAGCGGGTGCTGCAGGGGCTGTTGCTGCCGTCTCGGCCGCGGCCAAAGGAGCAAGGGTGGCCGTTTTGAGTAAAGAGCCAGCAGGTTACGGAAATACACGTATCTCTGGTGGTGGCATGGCTGCTCCGGTTCTCTCTGATGAAGACAGCCCTCAAAGTTTCCTGGATGACATATTGGAGGCTGGAGATCATATTAATAATGAGGAACTGGCACGAGTTGTGGCCGAAAACGCAGTCCTAGCGGCTGCAGTGCTGGAGGGGTGTGGACACCTGTTTATCAGAGATGCGGACGGCCGAGCCACCGGATCGTCAATCCCTCGAGGAGGTCACAGCCATCCTCGGAGCTTGTTGAGCGGTCCAGCCCAGGGAGTATCTATGGCCCGAGCTCTCCGGGACGCCCTCGCCTGTAGTGGTGTGGATGTGTTGGAAGACCACATTGCCACTCGGATTCTCGTGCCCATGGGCAAGGTGGAGGGGATTGTGGGCCTGAACTACCTGACGGGGAATCCAGTCTCCCTTGGCACTGCGGGCGTCGTCATCGCCACTGGGGGGGCGGGCTGGATCTTCTATCCTCATACCGATGTCGTTCGTTTCGCCACGGGGGATGGCTACGCCTTGGCCTTGGACGCAGGTGCAGAACTCGTCGACATGGAGCAAGTCCAGTTTCTCCCTTTCGGCCTCACCCATCCAGTAGCGCTGGCAGGCGTGAGGTGTGGAGAGGCCTCCATAGCTGGCCCCCGAGGGAGGCTGCTCAATGGTCAGGGGAAAGTCGTTTTGGAAAAGGTGAACCGGATGAGTCGGGCCCAACTCTCCAGGGCCATTGCCCAAGAGATGTACAAGGGGAACGTCACAGAGCATGGAGGGCTGCTACTCGATCTTTCGCCTAACCTGGAATGTGAGGAGGATAGAAGGATTTATGAAGAGCGTCGTAGACTCGGGCTCCTCGACCAGGTAAGGTTAGCGTACGGGTTAAGGGCCTACCGATTAGAGGAGCCATGGGATGTCGCTCCGACAGCCCATTTCCAGATGGGTGGCGTCCGAGCAGACTCGTGGGGGAGAACTGCTGTGCCTAATCTTTTTGTCGCGGGTGAGGCCATGGGTGGCACCCACGGCAGCAACAGACTCGCCGCAATAGGCCTCACAGAGGCTCTCGTTATGGGGCTGCGCGTCGGTAAGTCGGTGGGCGATAAGAGGTTGGCAAACGAGGTCTCTTCTTTGGCCAAGGGCGAGGCTGATAAAGAGATGGAGCGCCTGAATGGCCTTTTTGGGGCCTGCGGTCAGCACAGGCCAGTCGATCTTCACCGAAGACTTCAGAAGATCATGTGGGAGAAGGTCGGTTTGGTAAGGACTGAGGAGGGGCTGAAAGAAGCCTTGAATCAGCTTTCGGCGATAGAGGCCGAGATGGAAGACCTTCAGGCTAGTCCTGTTCGAATCTGCAATGGCGAGGTTCGGGACGCTCTGGAGCTCCCAATGATGCTGACAACGGCCAAAGCCATCACGCTTTCTGCCTTGGTCCGGGGCGAAACGCGGGGGTCGCACCTTCGGATCGACCACCCGGAGCTCGACGATTCCCGCTGGCTGTGTAACGTGATTGTCCAGGTAGAGAGGGGGCAGATGGCCACGCGTGTTGAACCCAAGAGGTGTAACTGAGATGAACCAATTGACGGTTCATATCTATCGGTCAGGGGAAAACAGGGTAAGGGGCCGGATAGCCAAATACTTGATACCCAAATACCCCTCCGGCACAGTACTTCAAGCATTAATCGACATTTATGATCACTTCGATTCAACACTGGCCTTCAGCTATGGATGCCGCTTCAAACGGTGTGGCTTGTGTGCTGTCCAGATGAATGGCCGCTCACGGGTTGCCTGCCTTACGAAAGTGGTCGAGGGGGCGGAGATCCGTCCTATCAGGCACTTGCCAGTGGCCCGAGACTTGGTGATTGATCGCCGTCATCTGTTCGCAAAGAAGAGGACCATGGAGTTATACATACCTCTTGACCTGATGTCCAACCAGCCGTTGATCCTTTCACCACCGGCTGTCTTTTACAGGCTTGCCCAATGTACGGAGTGCCTGTGCTGCCTGGCCGAGTGTCCCGAATATGATTGGTCTCGCCCAGATTTTGCTGGACCTTACTTTTTCGTCCAGTTGGCCCGCCTCCACTTGGACCCACGAAACACGATCGACCGGCGGGAGCAGGCCCGGGCCTTCGGGATTGACCGCTGCAAAGGTTGCAAAGGCTGCTATTGCCCTCTGGGGATCAATATCCGAAGGGATGCCATCAGACCGTTTCTCGGAGGAGACTGATTTGAAGGAGAAGGACTTGACGCCGACAGCAACTGAGAAACTCGCCGATTACGTGGCTCGCTTGAACTACGAGGATCTTCCCGAGGATGTGGTGGGGCTGGCCAAAAGCTGTCTCCTCGACATCTTGGGATGTGCCATTTCTGGCGGCGTCGATGAGATGACCGCTCGTGCCGCCAAAGGAGCGGTGAAATGCCATTCAGGAGGAGATGCGACAGCTTGGGCCATCTGCCAGCGGGCATCCGCCCCCGGGGCTGCTATGGCCAATGCGATTTGTGCAGAGACTTCGGATTTTACCTATGCCCTGGGAGGAACTGCCATCCTTCCAGCGGTCCTTGCGGTGGCTGAGAAGGAGGGAATTGGTGGAAGAGAGGTCATTGTCGCCATTGTGGCGGGCCATGAGGTGATGTGGCGGATCCACAAAGCGGTAAACCAGTTTTCCTTACAGCAACGGGGGTTCTATCCTCAGGGTGTTTGTGCCTCTTTTGGACCTGCGGCCGCTGTCGCCAAACTCCTGGGTCTCGACGCAAAGGCCACGGCGAGTGCCATCGGGCTTGCCGCAGGAGCAGGCATTGGGATCAGGGCTTACGCCGCTGAAGGGCTGCGGACGAAGCAGTTTTATCTCGGCACAGCTTCTGCGAGTGGGGTTACCATCGGATACCTCGCACAGGCCGGTATGCCGTCGGCTCGCCTTTCCCTCGAAGCTAAGGGATCCGGGTTCTTCACGACCTACGCCGGAACGGACTACGATGTCGGTGGGACTTCGTATAAGCTTGGGGAGGAGTTTCTGCTGAGACGCACCGCCTTTAAGTTGTACCCCGCTTGTCGGTATGTCCATACGAGCATCGATGCGGCGCGAAGGCTGGCGTCCCTTGTGAAACCCCAAGAAGTGGAACGTATCGAGGTTCGGGTTCCGTTGATGGCAGCACAGGTTGCGGGTGATAGGCCTGTGAGGAGCACCTATGACGCCCAATTCAGCATCCCCTGGACTGTGGCTGTGACCCTAATAGACGGGACTGGCCTGAATGGAGATCAGGTCAGTGCGACTCGCATCCAGGACCGGCAGGTACTCGCGTTAGCTCAGAAAGTGAGGGTGGAAGCCGACCCTGAACTGGACAGGATGTTACATGGAGACTTGCCCCCAGTGGTCATCTCATGCCGGATGAGGATCCTTTGCAGGGATGGGACTGAACACTCAGCTTTGGTAGAGTATGCCCGTGGCTCCGCCGAGAATCCACCTACGAAAGAAGAACTACATGGAAAGTTTGAGCATCTTGTCGAAGGTCTTGTTAGCTCCGCACAAGCCAAGAAGATCGAAGCGTTGGTGGAGGATTTGGAGCACCTTGGAGACATTTCATCCCTCATCGCTACAGCATCAACAAGGACTTGAGGCAAACCTTTTATGTCTTCTTATGTCTTCGCTGAAGAAGCAAGCGAACTTATCATTTTAGGCGATGTGTAGGAGGATATTGGTATGACATCGGAAAAAGGGCGTTACAGGCTTGGTTGCGACATAGGCGGGACATTTACCGACTTTTTCTTAATAGACCAAGCCACCGGAGAAATTGCGGTGGAGAAGTGCCTGACCACCCCTGCGGACCCTTCCAAGGGAGTGCTCGATGGAGTGGAACGCCTGGCAGGCCGGAGGAAAGGTTTTCTTCTTGATACTGAGAGTATCCTCCATGGCACGACCCTAGTGATCAATGCGATTATCGAGCGCAAGGGGGCGCGGACAGGATTGTTGACCACAAGGGGTTTCCGCGACGTCCTAGAGATCGGCAGGGAGATGCGCTACGACATTTACGACATCTTTATCGAGTTTCCCAAACCGCTTGTCCCAAGATACCTGCGGCAGGAGGTGACCGAAAGGACCTATCACAATGGTCAGATAATCATTCCCCTCGATGCAGATGACCTGGCCCGGGTCTTGGCGGAATTGCGTCGGCATTACGTGGAGTCGATTGCGGTCTGTTTTCTCCATAACTATGCCAATCCGTTCAATGAAAAGAAGGCGAAGGCATTGCTCGCCGAACTTGCACCAGATATCCCTGTTTCCATATCCAGCGAGGTGCTGCCAGAGGTTCGGGAATATGAACGGACGACAACAACCGTTGTCAATGCCTATGTAAAACCCCTTACGGCGAGCTATACTTCGAGGCTTCTCGAAGGATTGGTGAACCTCGGCTTCCAGGGACAGCTCCTGATCATGCTCTCGAGCGGGGGCATGACATCGGCTGAGACAGCTACGGAATTCCCCGTTCGAATCGTTGAGTCGGGTCCTGCCGCAGGGGCTATTGCCGCTGCTTATGTGGGCAAGCTGGCAGGCTATGAGGATCTTCTCTCCTTCGATATGGGGGGGACGACAGCCAAAGGATGTGTGATACGGCAGGGAAAAGTTGACAAGTCTCTGACCGTCGAGGTTGCTCGGGTACACCGATTCAAGAGAGGGAGCGGTATTCCATTGCGGATACCTGTTATTGATCTCGTCGAGATCGGCGCCGGGGGTGGAAGTATTGCTCGGGTCAAGGAGATGGGGCTGATGCGAGTGGGGCCTGAGAGTGCAGGTGCCCAGCCAGGGCCGGCCTGTTATGGACTCGGTGGCCAAGAACCCACTGTATCCGATGCGGACCTTGTCCTTGGATACCTGGACGCACACTACTTCCTAGGAGGTCAGATGCGTCTCGACGATGAGGCTGCTCGAAAGGCCATTTTGGAAAAAGTGGCGCTGCCCCTAGGTTTGACGTTGGTCAAGGCGGCATGGGGAATTCATGAACTGGTAACTGAGAATATGGCCGCAGCCATACGGATACACATGGCAGAGAAGGCAGTGGATCCGAGCAAGTTCACCTTGGTGGCCTTTGGTGGTGCTGGTCCGGTCCACGCTTATGGACTTGCGAAGCGGCTCGGCATCCAACGGATCCTCATCCCTCCCTCAGCTGGCATTGCTTCAGCCTTCGGATTGCTCGTTTCTCCCGTGTCATTCGACCTCGTGCGGACTTATCGATCTCCAATTACTGACCTCAATCTGAAGCAAGTGGAGGCAATGTATAAAGAAATGGAATCGGAGGCAAGAACGTTTATCTTGAAGGCGGATAAGATGGCGCAGGTGACCTTCAGTCGTTCCTTCGATATCTGCTATCTGGGGCAGAACTATTCCGTAAATGTACCCGTCCCATCCGGGGGCCTTATCCCATCAAAGGAAACGATTCGGGACCAGTTCGAGAAGGTTTACTTGTCCCTCTATGGCCGTGTCTATACCGACATTGAGGCACAGCTGATGAACCTGCGTTTAGTGGCGCAGAGTGCTGCGCCGCTCCTAAGACTGCACAAGCTCCGGCTCGAGAGAGGCAGTCAAGGAGATGTGGTGCCCAAAGGGCGGAGAATGGCATACTCGGATCGCCACAAAGGGTTTTTGGAACACCTAGTCTACGATCGTTACTCTCTTGGGCCAGGGAGCCGATTGGTTGGGCCAGCAATTATCGAAGAACACGAGTCCACCACCATCGTCGGGTCGGGTGGTGTGGTCACTGTAGATGACTACGGCACTCTCGTCATTACACTTGAAGAGGAAATGAGATGAAGGGTGAGATGGATCCCATGCGACTGGAAATTCTCTGGACGAGGCTGACATCGATGGTGGATGAAGCAGCGACTGCTCTGGTGCGGACCGCCTTCTCGGCCATTGTCCGAGATGCGAATGACTACGGATGTGCACTCTTCGATGCCGAGTACAATCTTCTGGCTCAATCTACTTTTGGCACGCCAGGTTTCTTGGGGGCCTTGCCGATTGCCATGAAGATCATCGGCCGGACCTTTCCACCCGAGATGCTTAGGCCTGGTGATGTCCTTATCGCAAACGACCCGTGGATATGTACAGGACACCTCAACGATATCACCGTGGTGACGCCGATCTATTTTCGAGGACGCCCCGTGGCTTACTCCACTTGTACGGCCCATGAGATGGATATTGGCGGTCGCATTGCCATTGCCGAGACGAGGGAGGTCTTTGAAGAGGGCCTCTTCATCCCTATCCTGAAGCTCTACGAAGAGGGCCACGCAAACGAAACCTTATTTAAGATGATCCGGGCCAATGTTCGTGTCCCGGACTATGTCATTGGAGACCTACGGGCCCAGTTGGCCGCTAACGACGTGATGGCGAGCCGCCTCTGTCGGCTTCTGGAGGAGTACAATATGGAAGACGTCCAGGAGCTAAGTTGCGAGATCATCAGCCGTACGGAGGCTACTGTCCGAAGGAATATCAGTCAGTTGCCGGAAGGTACTTACAGTCGTGAGGTCATGATTGATAAGTTCGATGAGAAGCCGATCACGATCGCTATTGCCGTGAAGCTGAAGGATGGCGAGGTGGTAATTGACTACACAGGCTCCTCACCGCAAATCTCTAGGGGGGTCAACGTTTGCTTCAACTATACGCGTTCCTATACAACCTTTGCCGTAAAATGCGCTGTCAGCCCTCTCGTACCCAATAACGAGGGCGGTCTCCGGCCGATAAAGGTGATTGCGCCGGAGGGGTCCATTCTTAACGCCCGCTTCCCGGCACCGGTTAATTCGCGAACCAATGTGGGACAGTTCCTGCCTGAGATCGTTTTTGGCACTCTGGCCCCTTTGACTCCCGACCGGGTGATCGCCGGGTGTGGTGGCGCACCGATTTGGGCCGCAAGATTCACTGGCCAATTGCAGACCGGCCGGCAGTTCATGATCTTCTGTGTGTCCCGAGGCGGTCTGGGGGCCAGACCCACTTGTGACGGGGTTTCCACACTGGCTTTTCCGAGTAATACGGTTGCCACGCCAGTGGAGATCGTGGAAGGTGATGCGCCCGTCATTTATGAGAAGAAAGAGCTCATCCAGGACTCGGCAGGCGCGGGGAAGTACAGAGGTGGTTTTGGACAGCACGTGGTCGTGCGGGTGTTAGATGGTGACCTTGCACCGGCCAGCCATGTCATTGCCAGCGTTAAGGGAGGCCGCCTCCACTATCCGGTCCCTGGGCTCCTCGGTGGGAAAGATGCCCCGAAAGGTGTCATCAATGTTGATGGGGAGACCTTCCAGATCTCAGGCCAGCAGGTCATCCTAAAACCGGGTAGCTACGTGGAACTCCTTACCCCGGGCGGTGGAGGGTATGGCGACCCAATGGATCGAGATCCAGCGCTAGTCGAGGAGGACATCCGGAACGGCCTCGTCTCCACCCAAGCAGCTAAAACTGACTATGGCGTCGTCACTGATGAAAGGGGCTGGAAAGTTGACAGGGAGGCCACTCGGAAGGTGCGAGCCGTCAAAGGAGGTTGAGCTGGAATATGGTTCCAAAGAATCACACTGGCCCCACAGCCGAGATTAGCAGTTATATCGTTCGGACCAGATACGAAGATATTCCACCTGAAATCGTTGCCTTTGCTAAACTCTGTATCCTCGATTCGGTAGGCTGCTCCATCGGGGGCTCACATATTAGACCCGGTCGAATCGCCGCGGAACTGTGGGCCGAATTGGGAGGGAAATCCGAATCAACCATTTTTTTCACAGGCCAGACCGTGCCATGCCTTCATGCATCATACATCAATTCTCATTTGGCCAATGTCCTTGATTACGACGATACGGATATCGGTCATCCAGGAGCGTGCATCGTGCCACCTGCGATTGCAGTTGCAGAAAGGATTGGTGCCACCGGCAAGGAACTGATCACGGCAGTCATCTTAGGTTATGAAGTTTACCGACGCATCGCTTGGGCGATCCGTCCATCGCCAGAACGTTATCGAAGGGTGAGGGCCTTCAATGCTCAGTCCTTCGGTGCCGTAACTGCGGCCGCATCTCTCCTTGGCCTCGATGAGCACACAGCGACAATTGCTTTTGGATTGGCTGGTGCCAACAGTCGAGTGCCTGCAGGACTAAAATCCGGCCATGGTGAACGACCCATGAGTTGGGTAAAGAATAACTGCGGGTGGGCGTCAATGGGCGGTGTTTTGGCTGCCCTAATGGCAGAGAAAGGTTACATTGCTAGCCGGACGATCTTGGACGGTGACACCGGCTTTTGGATTATGGCTGGGTCCGATCAGTGTGACTTCGCTGCTGTGACCGAAGCCTTAGGGGAAAAATCTCAAATTCTGCAAACTTCGTTCAAACCTTATCCCTGTTGTAGGTATATGCACACTACGCTTGATGCGCTCTGCATGATAAGGGGAAGATATGGGGTGGATTTGAATAGAGTTGATAAGATCCATGTAGCCTCCTTCAGTCGCCTCCGAGATTTCTTGGATTGTCAGCCGGCCAGCGTGGTAGATGCTCAATTCAGCCTCCCCTACACACTCGGCATGGTAGCATTGGGCATTCCTCCAGGGTATCAGTGGTTAACCGAAGAAAACCTACGGAATCCTGCAGCACTCCGAATCGGCAGTAAAGTGATCTATGAGTTGGACCAGGAGGCTGAAAGGATTTTTTTTGAGAAGGAACAGTATCGGAGTACCGTTACTGTGAAGGTTGGAAGCCTACAGTATGTGGAGCGGTCGGAGCAGCCTTTGGGAAGTCCGTCTAATCCCTTAACCGAAACGCAGTTGCATAACAAATTTCTTGACCTTGCAGAGCCCATCATCGGCTCACAGCGTGCAAAGCGCTTACTTGATGGGATTTGCAGTTTGGAACAACTGCACTCAATCTCAATACTCTTTCGCTAAGGCTTCTTCGTTTTTCAGCATTGATGCAAGGCCAGGGCTTGGGGTCAAAGCTACATTATACACTTTGCTTTACCCCTCCCACGATCTCTTTTATCATCATCAACTCTGAGTTGAATCTCCTGTCCCCTTCTCTCCTCTTCTCAACACCCCTGACTGCATTGGTCACTGCCTGAATTGTAATGCCAAAAACAGCCCCAATATCAGCATTCCTCTTGCCACTCAGTGAGAAATGACCTCCACCGCCTGGCCAATGAGCTGATGATTGATCTGGTTTTAAGAAGGATGTGATTTGGGTCTCAAATTCTTCTTGACATTCCTCAATATTTAGAACAGAGTTTTTATAAGGTTACAGGAGAGACCCTCGCCCTTCGACTTTTGCTCAGGGTGGGGGCGCCGAAGGGGCAAGTTCCGCAAAAGGCGGAATGAAACTCTCAGGCAAAAGGACTGTAACTTAAGACAATCCTGGAAAGATCCGGCCCTTCGACTTTGCTCAGGGCTGGACACCGAAGGGGACAAATCCCGCAAAAGGGATAATCTCTCAGGTAAAAAGACAGGAGGGAGGCGATATGAATTAAATCGTCTTCCTCCTTTTTTATTTTGTAGTGTTGGGTTTGAAGGAAATGAATGATATTGTTTTCGTCAGAATAGAAGAATTGAAAGAACACGAAGAGATTCGGCCCGATTATCTGGAGGAATTGAAAAATGAGATCCTGTCGGATGGCATCTTGAAAATGCCCATCGCTGTAGACAGGAAGACTTATATTATTTTGGACGGGCATCATCGGCTCCATGCCTTGAAGAGAATCGGCTGCACTCAAATCCCAGTCGTTTTTGTTGATTACCAATCACCAGATATTCAGGTCATTGGCTGGAAAGAAGGGGAGAAGGTCACAAAAGAGTTAGTCCTCGATAGGGCGTTATCAGGCAGGCGAATGCCTTCAAAAACATCGAAACACATCTCCGCCATCGAGATAGTGATCAATATACCGCTGGAAAAATTGAAATAATCCCCCTTCATCCCCCTTTATAAAGGGGGATTGAGGGGGATTATAAGAATTACCCTTTCGGGAATAGACTATTAAGGCGTTTACCGAGCTCTTCGATCCCCGTGAATTCAGCTTTAGTATTGGTATGCGTGCGAACGTATTCTGGCGTCACATCCTGCAGGACAACCCAGTCTGAATATTCCATTGTCACTAATAGTCGTGCGCTTCCGAGAACTATTTGTAAGGTCCATTGGCAAATATTCTTGACAAAAGAATATTTGTGCTATACTCTTTTTTAAAGAATATAATAATGGGGAGCTTATATTGCAAAATATTTGAAGAAAGTTCAAGTGTTACTGACCGACAAACAGTTAAAAGACCTCGAAGAGATTGCCTCCGAGAATCATAAGAAGCTCGGCACCCTCGTCCGTGAAGCCATTGAAGAATACTACCTGAAGACCAAGAAGAAACGCGAGGTCGCCGAAGCTGTCGATAGACTCCTTTCGCTTCCTGAAGTCCCTGTCCCAGAAGATTACCAGAAATGGGAAGCCGAATACCTTGCGGGGAAGTATTCATGTCGATAAGTACGCCGCCTACCTGGTTTATCGACGCCAATCTAATCATGTATTCCATCGGCAGCCCCCATCCTCTTCGTGAACCCAGCAAAAAATTCCTTGAAAAAATCGTAACAGTTCAGCCCCCCTATGAAAAGAGATAAATTTTTTAAAAAAATGTAAAAAAAGTGCTTGCGTTCTTTAATTCAAT
>JASEGR010000053.1 GCA_030017955.1 Candidatus Eisenbacteria bacterium | reverse complement strand
CTCATCACATATCTCCCCCACACAAGCATCTCCAAGATGACAATGGAGCCCGACGATGGCCTCGCGCTTGAGTGCACGACTCCGAGGGAAAACCTTCGCGTACACGCCCACTATCTGATCGGTGCGCTTGGCCGAGAGCCACAATTGGGCTTTGTTACAGCAGAATTGCGTGGACGGTTCGCCCAATTGCAGATTAACGGTTTTCTCCACGTCATCGGCGATGCTAAGAACGGCGTTTTCCGGCAGACCGCAATTGCCGTGGGTGATGGCATTCTGACGGGCATGAAGATATATCACGGACTAAAGGAATCTTATTGATGAAAGTAATCGCATCGGCCGGACGAGAAGACGTGGCAATCGTTTACATCGTCCAGTTCAGCAGCGGCAAAATGGTCGAGTGCGTCGAATCAGTGCAGCCACCGATTCCGCGCGAGAAGAAGTGGGTTTTGCTAGTGTCTACCCTGTTTGGCTGTCCGATCGGCTGCAGAATGTGCGACGCGGGTGGGCACTATGAGGGCAAGCTAACTGCGGAAGAGATTTTTGAGCAGATCGATTTCTTAATTACGCGAAGATTTCCAGATGAGAATGTCCCATGCCACCAATTCAAGATTCAGTTTTCCCGCATGGGTGAGCCGGCTCTGAATCCCCACGTGCTGACCGTGCTGGAGGAGATGCCACGTCGCTACTATGCCCCCGGTCTTATGCCCTCCATTTCGACCGTGGCGCCGCACGGCGCAACGCATTTCTTCGAGAGGTTGCTTGACATCAAGCGGAAAAAATACACCGGCGGAGGCTTCCAGCTTCAGTTCTCGCTGCACGCGACGGATGAGGAACTGCGGGAGAAGATGATCCCCGTGAGAAAGTGGAGCTTCCGAGAGATTGCCGAGTATGGGGAGCACTTCTACAGGCCGGGTGATCGGAAGATCACGCTGAACTTCGCGTTGGCCCAGGGTACGTCGGTAGAGGCGAGTGTACTGCTTCGACACTTTTCACCGGACAAGTTTCTCATCAAGATTACGCCGCTCAATCCAACCTATCGTGCGCGGGAGAATAATCTGTTGTCATATATTGATCCATCGCAGGACCGGGCCGACTGCGACATCCTCACAGCGCTGCGCAAGGCCGGTTACGAGGTTATCGTCAGCATCGGTGAAATGGAAGAGAGCTACATCGGAAGCAACTGCGGTCAATACCTCAAGCGTCACTTGGCGGCCAACACGCTGCTGTCCGGCGCTTACATTTACGATGTCCAGATTCATGCGGACGGGTTCTCAATATCTTGACCACCTCGCGATGTGCCTGGTTTTGCTTCTGAACCAGATGAAACCGCCTAACCCCGACATGCCGCGGCAGGGAATTAATTCGGGACGGCGAAATCACTCATCCGCGACATGCGGTTGACGCCGAGCGCGTTAGAACTCAATAAGCCATGAGGACACTGAACCGATCAGCATTCATCGTTCGTCCGAACCAGCCATACATCGAATGGGCGGCAAACCGTGGAAGTATTTGCTCATTCCGCACGACAGAATCGCGGACATTAAGACGCTTCAGGGGCTGACCGCGACCTACATCTATCGCAGCGGATCCATTGCCCAATGTTGAGAGGAGGGATGAAGCCTTGATTCGTTTTCTTCATACAAGCGACTGGCAACTGGGGATGACCCGCCATTTCCTTTCGGAGGGAGCCCAGGAGAGGTACAGCCAGGCGCGGTTCGATGCTATTCGGACCATGGGACGCATCGCCAAAGAGAAGAAGTGCCAGTTTATGCTGGTGTGCGGCGATGCCTTCGAGTCCAATCAGGTGGACAGAAAGACCGTCGCCCGGGCGCTGGAGGCCCTCAAGGACGTGCCCGTTCCGGTATACATCCTTCCAGGGAACCATGACCCGCTGAATGCCGCGTCCGTGTATCGTTCAAGCACCTTCATCGGCCGAAAGCCCGCTGATGTTCACGTAGTTGAGAATGCCGTACTGCTCAAGGTTGCCGACGATGTGGAATTGGTGGGTGCGCCGTGGATGTCCAAGCGGCCGGTCGCCAATCCTATCGAGGAAGTGCTCAAAACTCTCCCCCCAGTGAGTGGAACCACGCGCATCTGCATGGGGCACGGGGCCGTTGACCTGCTTACGCCCGACCGGGAATCCGCCGGAGTTATCGCGGTGGCGGCGCTCGAACGCGCAATCGGCGAAGGGAAGGTTCACTTTGTGGCGCTCGGCGACCGTCATTCGCTCACCAGGGTGGGTACCGGCGACCGCATCTGGTATTCCGGGACTCCCGAAGCCACGGATTTCTCCGAAACACGGTCGGCGTTCGCCCTTGTTGTCGAGGTCGGCGATGACCGTGTAGCCACCGAGGAAGTTCAAATCGGGCGGTGGCGGTTCACCGAACGTGGTCGCGTTGACCTGAACACCGGCGACGATGTGGAAGCGGTTCGGAAAATACTGGAAGACATGGAGGACAAAGAGCGCACGGTCCTCCGGCTAACCCTCGTGGGTTCGCTCTCCCTGTCGTTACAAGGGGTGCTGCAAAACCACTTTCTTGCCGCGAGTGACGTGTTTGGCGCGTTCGAGGTCCGGGAGGATGCCCTTCTCGTGGTCCCGGACGATGCGGATTTCGCTGACCTCGGGTTCTCGGGCTTTGCCGCGGGAACAGTACAACGGCTCCGAAGCAAGATCGTCCAGGGCGGGAATGAAGGCGCTGCAGCCCGCGACGCCCTTATGCTTCTTCTCCGGCTGGCAAGGGGGGCCGCATGAAATTCCTTCGTCTCCGAATCGCCAACTACCGGAGCATAATTGCTTCCGAAGTGAAGTTCGGTTCCACTGGCATCACGCTCGTGCTGGGGCCAAATGAAGTCGGGAAGACCAGTCTTGGCGAGGCCATCGGGCTTCTCTTCGAGTATCTCGATTCCAGCAAGCACCGCGATATCGAGGCAATCCGTCCTGTTCATCGTGACGAGGGGCCTGAGATCGAATTGCAGGCCGAGAGCGGGCCCTACGCATTCACCTACTTCAAGCGGTTCCACAAGAAGCCGGAAACCAAGCTCACGATCACACGGCCGAACCCCGAGAACCACACGGGGCGTGAAGCGCATGAACGCGCAGAGGCCATCCTCCGTGAAACCCTCGACATTGACCTATGGAAGGCGTTGACCATTCAACAGGGTGCCGCCATCCACCAGCCCATCCTGACGAAACAGACATCGCTTTCGACTGCGCTTGATAAGGCGGCGGGTGGTCGTCCTGCCGATCCGCGGGAAGAGGGGTTGTTCGAGAAGGTTGGGGAGGAACACGCCCTCTATTTCACCGAGAACGGGGTCGAACGGAAGGAACTCAAGGAAGCCCGCAAACTGCAAGAGAATACTCACACCGAGGTTGCCGAGATCGAGCAGCAGATCCGCGACCTCGAACAAGATATAGAGAGAGCAGCCGTCCTTCAGCGGGAGTTGGGACAACTGAAGAGGCGCGAAGACGAGTTGATGGCGGAGGTCGCTGCCCAAACTTCCTCGCTTGAGGAAATTGGCACACTGGAGAACGTCCTTACGGCGGCTCGCCTCAAGCTGGAGTCGGAGCAAAAGTCCGAGCAAGCGGTGCGGCGCGACAAGGAGACACGTCAAGGTTTCATTGACGCTGTTGCCAAGGCCACCAAGGCCCATGGGGACCTTGAAGAGTCCACCTCGATGTCGCTTCCGGCGTCGAACCAAGCCGAGGGAGATTTCAAGAAGTCCCAGGCTGCATTGAATGAAGCCGACAAAAAAAGGAAGGAGGCGGATACTCTTGCCGCTCTACGGCGGGCGGATTTCGACTACTACAACAACAAACTGCATCTCGATCAGCTCCGGGAACGCAAGGAACGCATTGACCAGGCCAGGAAGAACGCTGCCCAAGCGGAGGAGGTGCTGGCGCGGAACAAAGTGAGTTCCCAAACCCTCCAGGCAATCCGAGAAGCGGAAAAGGACCTGTTGACTGCCAAAGCGAAATTGGAGACGGGAGCGCCACACGTTCTTCTTCATGGTTTGGCTGAATGTCACGTGATGATTGACGGTGTGGACACCACACTTGACAAGGGCGACGACCGCTCCTTGTCGGTTGCTGATAGCTTGAGACTGACCCTTCCGCGGAAGCTGGATATTGAGATAACTGCGGGCTCCAGTTCGGAAAAACTCCAAAAGAAGGTCGATGATACTCAACTTGCTCTTGAAGACGCATGTAAAGACGCCGGCGTTGCCGATCCAGATGAGGCAAGAAGGGCATTCGAGGAGCGTAACGAGGCATCTCGGAATGTGAAAAGCAAAGAGCAGGTCGAGAAAGACAACCTTCGGGACCTGACCTACGAACAACTTGAGCGGAAACTGCTCGGCCTCCAGCAGAGCGTGCCCGACTATCTGGCCAAGCGTGTGCGGAAACCCACCATTTGCCCCGATCTCGCTTCGGCAAAGAAGGAACGGGCAAATGCAGAGGCAGAGCAACAGAAGGCGAACGGCAACTTGGAAACGGCGCGTGATGCCCTCGATGCCGCCCGCGACGTTCGTGATGGCTTGAGTGCAAAGCACCAAGAGGCGCGGGTGCAGCTCGATTTGCTGGCCAAAGACATCAAACGGGCAAGCGAGAACCTTGACCGGGCGAGGCAAAGTGTTCCCGATGACGTACTGGAGACGACGCTGACGAGTGCCATCCGGGCCGTGGCTTCCGAGGAAGGCGTCGTCCGAACTGCGGAAGCATCCTTGAAGGCCACGAACCCCGAGCGGGTAAGAGCATTGGCCGAGACGGCAAAGGGTTCTCTGCAGACAACGCAGAATCGCCGGAATGCGGCTCAGACGGAACTGACAGAAGTGCAAACCCGGTTGAAAATCCGCGGTGAGGAAGGACTTCACGAAAAACTGCACGCGTCGCAGACCAACCTTGAGCGGATTGAAACGAAGAACCAGTCGTTATTCCGGTGCGCCGCATCCGCCAAGTTCCTCTTTGAAGCTATGCGGGAAGAACGAGACAAAGCACGACGGGCTTACGTAGGCCCGCTCAAGGAGAAGATCGAAAACCTTGGCCGTTTGGTCTTCGATGACTCGTTCCAGGTGGAGATCAGCGAAGACTTGCAGATTGCCAGCCGGACGGTCAACGGTATCACGGTGCCGTTCGAGTCGTTGAGCGGTGGAACAAGGGAACAGCTTTCCCTGATCTTCCGCTTGGCCTGTTCGATTATCGTCGCCAAGGATGGCGGAACACCTCTCATTCTGGATGATGCGTTGGGCTATACGGACCCCGACAGGTTGCGCTTGATGGGAGCTGTCCTGGCCAAGGCCGCCAAGGACTGCCAGATTGCCATCTTTACGTGTGTGCCTGACCGGTACGAGAATGTCGGCGAAGCGACCATTGTTCCGCTGAGATGAACTGACTTCTACTCCATGACGACTCCCTCCTTGAAGAGAACATTGTAGCATCGCAGTTAATGAGGACATTTTCCCTTTGCTAACACACTAAGCAATAAAAAAGTTGACCGTTCCTGCTTCGAGCAATAATCTTCTCTGAGCAGTTAGGCTGAGAAGGAGGTGCAGGCATGGAGGTGCTTTCCTGGATTGCGTCGCTTGCCGGAGTGCTTTCGATTGTGCTCTTTACGTATTGGGTCTCCAGGGCGGACAGACTCAAAGCGAAATCCTTGCGAAATGCTTTCGTGATTGGATTTGCGTTCTTCTCCGTTTTCTTCGTCGTGTTTACTATCCAGACTCTTTCCGTTATACCCAAGAGAACAAATGCAGAGCTCATGACACCTCTTGTTGATTCGGGCAAAAAGGCCTGGCATAAGTATGTCTGCATCGACTGCCACACGCTCATTGGGAACGGGGCCTACTACGCCCCCGATCTCACCAAGGCCTGGGACAGATTTGTCGGGCAAGCAGGCGGCGACAAAGACGCAGAAGATGCAATGATCGGTTTCCTGGAAGATCCGCCGCAGGCCACATCTCATACAAGGGGGATGCCAAACCTGCACATGAGCGACGATGAAGCCAAATCGCTTGCAGAGTTCCTCAAGTGGATAGCGGGAATTGACACGAATGGCTGGCCTCCGAAACCGTCGAAGCCTATTGTGGCCTTGGATCCGGCGGGCTGATCGTCCGGTGGCGGCAATGCCCGGAATATGCTTAGGGAGGTTTCTGTAATGAACCCGAGGGCAAAGGCAGGATACAATTTCTTTGTTTTCTCAGCCGCTGTTCTGCTCCTCCAGACCTTCGTCTTCGGCCTTATCTCTGCAGCCCAGTACGTTTGGCCGGGGTTCCTTTTCAATATTCTCTCGTTCAACATGGTGCGCGTATTCCATATCAATTGCCTTGTTTTCTCTCTGCTTGCAGGATTCATGGGATCGACATACTACCTTCTCGCCGAGGAAGGCGGAAGGCTTCACTCCGAGGGCATCGCGAAGCTGAACTTCTGGCTGCTTGTCCTGGCTGTCGGACTTGTCCTCCTGGGTTATCTCTACATGGGTCTATCGCATCATTACTCATCACTGTTCTCAGAGGGAAGGGAATACATAGAAGCTCCCAGATGGGCCGATTGGGCAATTGTGATAATCACTCTTCTCTTTCTCTACAATGTATTCATGACAATAAAAAGAAGGATTGGCTGGAACGGGATAACCGGAATTCTCATGCTTGGCCTCGGCGGGCTGGCATTCTTCTATCTTTTCGGGATGAAGTACTTCAAGAACATGACCAATGATTTCTTCTTCTGGTGGTGGGTAATTCACCTCTGGGTCGAAGGTGTCTGGGAGTTGATTGCGGCCGCACTTTACGCTCTTCTGCTTGTCAGGTTGTTCGGCTTTCCGAGGGAAAGGGCGATAAAGTACCTCTACGTCGAAGCAGGGCTCGTTCTATTCACGGGGATTCTAGGGACAGGTCATCACTACTACTGGATTGGAACTCCAGAGTATTGGCTTCTCATCGGAGGGTTCTTCAGCGCACTCGAACCTCTTCCGCTTCTGGTCATGGTTCTTGATGCCGTGAGGATTTCAACGAAGGAAAAGAGAATTGAACATCCAAACAAACTCGTAAAATACTGGGTCATGGGCGGTGTCATCATGCATTTCATCGGAGCCGGCGTGTGTGGATTCATCCAGACGCTTCCCCAGGTGAACCGCTGGACTCATGGCACTCAGCTGACCGCAGCTCACGGCCACATAGCTTTCTTTGGCGCCTATTCGATGCTCATAATTGCTGTGACCTACTACGCCATTCCCAGAATCAAGTTTGGAACGGATGATTTCAACCAGAGACGCGGAATGTGGGCATTCTGGATAATGCTGATAGGACTCCTTGGGATGGTTCTCTCTCTTACCGGTGCCGCCATGGTTCAGGTCTTCATGGAAAGGATCGGCGGGCTTAGCTTTATGCAGGTTCAGGACTACATGCGTATCTTCTATGTGCTGCGCTTTGTCTTTGGTGCCTTCATGTCGATAGGGGTCGTTGTTTTCTTCCTCGATGTAGCTCGTCCGAAACCCAAGCTGCTCAGGGTGTGAGCTCCCTGCGAATTCGATTAGTTACGGACCTGGTTTCTTGGCGGGAGGGAAGTGTTCGATTACGAAGCTGAACTCCGGGAACATTTTGGGCAATTTCATCAGGCCATAGACCATAACGCCGACAGCCATCCGGTCCAGCCAGGAAGAGAGTGGCCATCCCAAATGAACCACCACGCGCTTGTGCGGGAGCTCGTACCGGACTAATTCCAGCATGGCGAGCATACGGTTCTGAACATTCTGCGCCTGAAGCGGAAAGCGGAAATGATTGTCTCCAAACTTTGGCGGAATCCCCTCTCTGGGAGAGTAGAAGCTTACGAATGCTGCGGCCGGCTCTGCCTTGACATCCGCCTCTTCCTTTGGCCGTTTGAAGTAAACGTGTACTGTCTCTTCCGCGGCTTCCGCCATGTAGAAGATCATGTCCATGGGGCTGTCGGTCTTTCGTATTTCTTTTATCTCCGGTGCTCTCTTCCGTGCCACGGCGAACCCCACGGCAAGTGCAATGACCGTTGCAGAAGCCCACATTATGGTGCCGTGGGTCTTGTGAACGGCGAGGTATATGAAGCAGCTCAGGAAAATGATGAATATTATGAGAGTTCCAAAACGTGAGGTATTGTACTCCTGAATTTGCTTGGTACCACGGAAGTAACGATAGATAAGCAGACTCCCCATGTTTATGCAGAAGCTTGCGAGTAAGCCGAGCGCATACATCTCTGCCAGGGTCTTCTGGCTGCCGCTTGTGATGAAGATTATTGCGGTATAGAGAAATCCGTTGGCTATATGGATGCGATAAAGCGATTGACGGGAGTTTGGCTTGATAATCCAGCGGAAATTGTACCGGTCCGCCACCCTCTCTATTAACTCACTCGATGCCACGTAAGCCGTGTTTACAGCCATGATAAGCGTGATACTGGCGAGAAGCCCTACGACGATTCCAAAGAAAGGTCCACCCAGCATAGTGGCGTAGTGGGTTATGAGGTCTCCCTCGTGTGCTGCAAAGTCAATCTTTGAAGAGAGAGCCAGCATTGCGACTACGGGCGTCACAATCCCAACCGTTACAGCCAGGAAGATGTAGGCGCGGGCAACCTCCTTCCAATTCTTGACCAACCCGGCAGTCTGAACGACCGACTCGATACCTGAATAAGCCAGGATGCACATGGAAATACCGACTATCAAGGAATGAAACCCTGGCAATACGCCTGCCGTCAATCCTCCCCATACCTGTCTCGAACTTGCGGCTATTGCGGATAGATTGCTCTGGTCCACTTTCAGGAAACCTGCCGCTATGAGATTAAGGAAGACAACTGCAGCTCCCATGAATATGCTGAAAGTGAGCCTGGCGTTCTCCTTGATTCCAAGGATATTGAGCCCGGCTATGCCCCAGATGATGGCGAGTTGGAGGCCTATCTTGAGAGGAAACGATAGAGGCAGGAAGGACATGCCGTTTCCGACTGCGCTTACAGTTGAGATGCTGGCAGTCAGGATGTAGGCGACCATGATAGAGGCCACGGCAATAAAGCTCATCGTGGGCCCGAGCGCAAGATATGAGAAGGAGTAAACCCCACCGCCCTTTATGTTGTTTTTCTCCAGGATCTGCGCTACTTCTACCATCCTTGTAGTGGAAAAGTGCATGAAGATAGAAGTGAGGGCGATGTAGATTATTGCGTTCTCGCCTATGAAGCGCCATGCCTCACTGGGGGCATAGAAAACGGAAGTGAGCTCGTCCATCAGGGTTATGATGGCCACAGAAAACCAAGTCAACCACCAGCGCCCGCCTTTGAAGTAAACAAGAAGATTCTTGGTGAGGAGGAGCTTTACGAAGAGAACAAGAATGGCAACGTTGAGCAGGGGTAAGACTATCCAGTGTAGATTCATGTTTGAGTGATAACCTGCCTCACAGCCTGACACCTTCCAGCTAGCACCTTCAGGCCTTCTTCTGACCCAGGAGACGGCGGTCAAAATGCCTGGTTTCAACTGCCTTGGCAGCCATGTATTTGTCGGAGCCGATATACAGAGCCGGATTCGCGTATTCCAGTTTCATGACGCCGTTTTCGGCGAAAGCCTTCTCATCATAATGAACCGCCACAATCTCACCCACAAACCACTCATGGTCTCCGCAAGTGTGATGGCTGTAGAGTTTGCATTCATACGACGCGTACGCATCGGCCAGGATAGGGCTTCTTATCTTCAAGGGCTTGTCTTTCCTCGCACCTGTCTCCTTGAATTTGTCCACGTCTTTGCCGCTTAGGCCTCCGGCCTTAGCTATGAGATCCGCCTTTTCAAAGGGCATAAAGCCGATTGCGAACTCCTTTGCTTCCATGATCAGGCCGAAGGTGAATCTCTTTGGAGACACAGATACTCCGTAAAGAGGCGGGTCGAAGGAAATAGGACAGTGCCACGCAGCAGGCATGAAATCCTCTCTGCCTCCGTGAGCAGTGCTCACCATTGCAACCACTTTCGGGTAGTAGTGATAGAAATCCACAAACTTGTCCAGAACAATCTTTCCCACAGGGCCCCCCTTCGTAATTTTCATACAGACGCTCAATGAGAATGCAGGCACGTTCTTGTGACAAGGCGAGATTTTGCCACGCCACACACTATCTTTCCAGAAGAAAAGAAGAACTTGATGCGTGTGGATTCGGTATTCGAGGCCTTTTCTTCGTCGGTAACTTTGTCACCTGAGTGAGCCCCGAGGATTGGGACAGAATATACAAAACCGATTTGCTTCCTAAATCCATCGGGACGGCGAAACTAACCCCGTTTTACCGCTCCTACGATACTTCCCACAAAATCTCCGTGTTACACCCCCGGCAGGGTGTGTTTATCATTTTCACCTTGTATTGGGTGTATTATTTTGTCTGACGTCATTTGGTGAAGGCAATAACCGGCAGCTCTTCTTAACTGTGAAGATGGGATTCTCATCGAAGAACTTCTTGAAGTCGCCCATCGCTTGTCCTCTGAGCATTGTGGGTACGATTCGCACCTCAAACACTCGATTGCTGCAAGGGGCAACCTTGCAGATATTGAGAAGAGTGAATTCCGAGGTTGACACCAAAAATCCAACTTCCTATAGTTCCCGATTGTCTCGGCGGCATTTCCGAGTGCCTCTTGAGCCGGGAATCGACCAAGTTTTTGATCCAGGAAACGAACGTATTTCCTATGGAAGTGTCAAATGCCAAGTAGCAGTGCCGAGATCATTGAAAACATTCTTTCCTATCTTGATTTCCCACAGGACCGTCGTACCTACTTTATCAACAACCTCACATACATGCCAAAGGAGATACTTTCCGCAATTCTCCGAGCACTGGAGAAACGCGGCCTGGGATGAATATAGCGGAAACAGGAGCAGAGGGGGTTAGCACAGCACCTAAGAAGAATCTGTTTCAGTCTGTGCGAATGTTCCCGCGGCAAGACAATGGAAATCAGCAGCCACCTGCAACAGAGTTCGCCGAACACGCTGCCAGGGTAAACTCTCCCCCTTCCAAAGCAGCTGACAAAGGTTTCTCTGCCGAGATTGACGGGATCGCATCAAGAATCAAACAGTTCGGAAGGGACGTTCCCAGGTTCACCACAGGTCTTCCGGAAGCGGACGAGCTTGTGTATGGTGACCGGTTTGCTTTTCTGGTTGCGTGCTCTCTTGATCGCGATGCTAAGTCACAAGTAATCTGGCGAATTCCATACTACATCAAGCAAAGTTTAGGGCACCTTGACCCGGAGAAATTGAGCCGTATGAGTCTCGAAGAAATTGGAAACCTGCTCAATCGCCTGCCTGCAAAGCCAAGGTACATGAACGATGCCCCTTTCACAATCCGTCAACTTGCCCAAACTGTTTCTAACGAATTCGGCAACAACGCTGATGCAGTATGGATCGGTCGTACTGTGCTGGATATTCGTGATACGCTCCTTGCCATTCGAAGTGTCGGTCCGGGGATAGCAAACATGACCATCAACCTCTTGCATCGCTACTTTGGTATCGCATTTCAGGTGGACGACTTCAGGAGAATTGATGTAAAGCCTGATGTTCATGTCGAACGAGTGTTCTTGCGAACCGGCTTATCGACCGGAGCAGAACGCGCTCTGTTTGCTGCGCGTCTTCACAGTCCGGAGTATCCTGGCGAGCTCGATTTGGGGGCATGGGAAATAGGCAAAAGATGGTGTCATGCAAACGCTCCTCTTTGTGGTGCGTGCCCTCTGGGAGATACTTGCCCTAAGATGAAAGTCCACATCACCCGAGTCTGAGGTCAACAGGACTTCGTGCAGATGGGTGCACACGACTTTGCGAATCAAGAGATGATTGAGGTCTTAAGGACCATGATGCCGACCAAGAGACTAGAAACGGCATTCTATATCGCGCGTCTTGCCAGTAGAGCGATGCTGGCCTAGATAATTCATGACCATCCCGATTGGACGGAAGACGAGGTCAAAAGACACGTGGCAGAGAGAACCCTTCGAGGCATATGATAATTGTCTGCACCCTACTGGGCTCGCAACGGATAGCGTCGTGCAAGAAACTATGACACAATTATTATGAACTGATTTCAAAGCTTGACAGGAATAGTGTATAAACTTACACTGTTTGGTGTAATGTTATACACGGGAGGTTAGGCAACATGTTGAGCCTTCGGTCTCAAGTCACGCAGAAGATTCTGGGGCATTTCTTTCTTCACGAGGGGAATGCCATGTACGTGAACGAAATGTGCCGGCGCCTTGATGTTGACCGGGGGAATCTTATTAAGAAACTCAAGGAACTCGAGGGCGAAGGGGTCCTCAAAAGCGAGTGGAAAGGGAATCAGCGTTATTATTTCTTGAACCCCTCCTTTCCACTTCTTAAGGAGTACAAGAAGATTATTTTGAAAACAGTAGGATTTGAACATATCCTGAGGAAGACTCTCCAAGAGGTCAAAGGACTCAGAAAAGCAATTCTTTTTGGCTCCTACGCCCAAGACAGAATGAATCTTTCAAGCGATATTGACTTACTCGCCATCGGTACGCATAGCACCATTGATCTCCAGAAGAAGATTGCTGAGCTCCAGAAAGCTGTTGACCGAGAGATCAACGTCATCAGTATGAGTCCCCAGGAATACGAGAGAAAACGCAAAACCGATTCGCTTCTCAAATCCATCGGGAAGAGGAAATCAATACCCATTTTATGACCGACTTCGGCACGAAATATTTTCAGAAGTTCAAGTTCGAACAAAAGCAAATTGAACGGTATCTTCAAAGTGCGTTTCATGACCTTGAGATTGCCAAGAAGGATCAATTTCCAGAGGTTCGTTTCACCTACAGCTACCAAGCCTTGGTCAAAGTTGGAATTGCTCTTATTGCCAAGGTAGGGCAGGTGAGGGTAAGGAGCGCGCCGGGTCATCACATCAAAATCCTTGAGAAAATGAGCGAAATTCTGAAAAACCAGGATGTCTTAACTATTGGCAATGCGATGCGGACGAAGCGAAATTATGACTTCTACGGCGGCGGCGATTCCATTAGCGGAAAAGAGGCAAACGATTATTTGAAGTTTGTCGAGGGTATCATCTTGGCAGTTCGAAAGGTCATTCAACGGACTGCATCTAAAGAAGAGCTAAGAAACATTTAGGGCAACGGATAAGAACCCTCTTTTCGGTAGCGATGGCAGAGTCAAGGAACACCTTCTCAGGGCTCCGACATCCCTGCCCCACTATAGAATCTCGAGAAAATGCTTGCCGGAAACTCATCCCTCCACCCGTCGGTGTCTTCGTGGCGTTTGACACCAAAAATCCAACTTTCTATAATCACGGCACAATTTTGAACTTTGAAGAAATCTGACCTAATCGGTTGATGAATGCAGGCCAGCGTCCAAAGCGCTCCGGGGGTTCACGTACAATTAGCACATGTCGCATTTGCTAAGGAGAACGCGTTGTCGTCCTTACCCTTTGTGTTATCTACTTGGAGAATTCGCATTTTCTCAACGAGTTCGACCTAATGGGGAAACAAAGTAAGAAGAAGGCAACTGGAAAGTCTCCCTACCCGAGAATAGTTCTCCTTGGCTGGGTTGGGTGCATTATTAGTATTTCTTTGTTGTATACTGGTGGTGGTTTGCAGAGTGGCGGTCTAGCAGTCCTCGGCGTGGGGTTGTTGTTGTTTTCGCTTTTTGTTGTGCTTGTAGCTCTCGTTAACCACGCGGGGTACAAGCGCCAACAAATGAAGGAAGAGAGAGAACAGAAGGCCAAGGAACTTGGGAGAAAGATAGACACTCTGGTTGCAAGCGGCGACTATGGAATCCTAGAAAACTTTGTCAGAAAGTACAGACAAATGGGATGTGACGAGGGGAATCTCATCCAAAGGGGGTATGACAAGGGGAATCTCGTCAATCTCTTGGTTTTGCTTTCACGAAAAGGGACAAAACTTGATGTCGAAGAATTAACGCAAGTAATTCACGAAGAGGAACTGAGGCAAGACTATGAAAACCTCAAGACCAAGATACTCAGTAGTAAACCGAAAGGGTTGGAGCAATACGTAAGGTCTATGCTGGAGGTCTGCGGAGATAGTCAGGAGAAGTACACGGACCTATTCAAGCGTCTGCTCAAGGAAAATGGCGTAGGTTTCGAAGAGGGCCAGCTAGCAGAATGCGTCAAGAATACTATATGGGAAGTCGAGCTTTCGCGCTTTGAGAAGAATTTGGCGAACAATGCCTTTCAAGCTTCACAGACAGAATCGTTGGATTCTGCAAGTGGTGTGGAATTTGAGAGGTTCTTGAAGACTCTTTTTGAAGGAATGGGGTACAGCGTTCGACAAACAAAGAGCACAGGTGACCAAGGGGCTGATCTGATTGTGACCAGGCAAGGGGAAAGAACAGTCGTGCAAGCCAAGAGACATCAGAACAAAGTAACCAACAAAGCGATACAGGAAGCCGTTGCGGCCATAAAACATTATAGGGCAGACCGAGGGATGGTTGTGACGACGAGTGAATTCACACGGTCAGCGGTGGAATTGGCGAATTCAAATGCCATAGAGTTAATAGACAGACGCAAATTAGAAGAGCTTGTCCGAAAGTTCTTGTGATTGTAAGTTCGGCGTGAGGGCCTCATTAAAGCTCTCTTCTATCGGTAGGGAACCTGCCAGCTAATTCTGCTCCGTTCTCCTATTTTCCGAGCCAGGCCAGGCTTGACTTTGGACGGGGCGGCCACCAATTATTGTTTCCACCATGAATGAGCCGCAATTCCAGGTAGAGGAAAGCATATACAGAAGGATCTTTCTTCTCGGCGTGTTGAATGGGATCTTCTTTAACGTCTCAGGCGTATTCCTCTCCGCCTCCACGGTGGTCCCCCTTTTTGTAAGCCACCTGACGGATTCCAAGGTTCTGATTGGGCTGGCCGGGAGCATCGAGAACATCGGCTGGTATCTGCCTCAGATAGTTGTTGCCGGCCTCACGCTTCACCATAGCCGGCAGCTGCGTATCTACAAGAACGCCGCATACTTTCGCATCGTCGCCTTTTCCCTGCTCGTACTGAGCGCATTCATTCTGCCGCAGAGGAGTCCGACATTGTGCCTCGTCCTGTTTCTGTCGATGTTGACTCTTTACGCTCTCAGCGGGGGCATGGCTGGGATTGCCTTCATGGACATAGTCGGACGAACTGTGCCGCCTAACAGGAGAGGAAGCTTTTTCGGCATGAGAATGACCATTGGAGGAGCCTTCGGAATTCTGGCAGGTTTCGCTGTCAACAGTCTCCTGGCCGGATATGACTATCCGCTCAACTTCGGGATAATCTTTTTGGTGGGATTTCTTTTCATGGGACTGGGTCTATTTTCCTTCTTCTTCATCACGGAACCGGAGCTGAAAAGCCCCAGGCCGAAACGGACACTAGCAGCTAATGTCAAAGAAGCCTACTCGTTTTTTCGGTCTGACAAAGATTACAAGACCCTCTTCTGGGTAAGAACCGCTATTAGCAGCTTCTTCCTTGGTTATCCTTTCTACATCATTTTTGCCGAGCAGGTATTGCGTTATCCTCCTGGCTCGGCAGGTATCTTTGTCTCCTATGAAATGGCAGGTTATTTGGTCTCCAATATTTTGTGGGCCTATCTTTCTGACCGGGTCAGCAATCCCCTGGTGATGCTCCTTTCTGCCGTTTCCGCTGCCCTGGCCCCTTGCTTTGTTTTGATTTCGTTTGCAGTCAAGCTTCCCCTGCAGGTCTTTGCCATGAGCTTTTTCCTCCTCGGAGCAACAGCCAGCGGACTGTGGGTAGGGTTCATGAACTATCTGCTTGAGATAGCGCCGGACGATCACCGGCCGCTCTACCTGGGCTTCCTCAATACCCTGATTGCCCTCACTCTCTTTCTCCCTCTCCTCGGCGGGAGCATTCTCGAGATTTCCTCGTATCAGTTCCTCTTCTCATTGATTTTTGGCCTGGGGCTCCTTTCCGTCTTCCTTGCGTACAGGTTATACAGGTCGAAAACCGTTGTTGCGCGAAGCAAGTCCTTGACGTAACCTCCGGAAAATGCGATAATTACAGTTCAAGGCTAGGCCGATTATCTGACTCCCCCGTGACCTAAGGACGATTGAGTATCCCGTCCCGGGGGAGATAATTATTATGCGGAGAATTATGAGGGAGTTATGCGGGGAATAATCAGGAAGCTATTGGGAGGAGTAATGAGGGGACTTGGTCTCCTGGCGGCCGTCTGTATTCTGGCCTGCTCGCAGTCAGCTGAGACACAGACACTGTCTCACGACATGCTTGATTTTGGAGACCGGACTGTCGGGGCGAGAGACAGCCTGTCATTCTGGATTTACAATGACGATGATACCTTGAAAGTCACGGATATCAATAACTACGAAAGTGTTTTCTCGGTGAGCGATACGAGTTTCGTCGTGGCCCCTGGCGATAGCCAGAAGGTTTGGGTGTATTTCCAGACAAACCAGAACCTGAATTATCAGGATGTTCTTCTAGTCGAAAACACTGGTGGGGATCAGACTTATCCGCTGACATTGAAGGCCCAGGCAGACTACTCGAGTCCGTACTACGACAGCACTCAGGGGCTAATTGATGAAGAATTGAAAACTGCAATATTCAATCTTGTCAACGGGCATACGGACCTTGGCTACAACCTTGCAAGGGACAGGATGTTTGACACAATTGACAATGTCAATGGAACGGTGGAATGTGTTTACATCGGGCAGGTGATAAATGCCGTGAACAGAACCGAAGCTCAGAATCAGGGGTTCAACACCGAGCACACCTGGCCTCAAAGCCTGGGCGCGGAAGGCACAGCCAAGAGCGATTTGAACCACCTTTTCCCCACGGATGCAATTCCCAACAATGTCCGCGCCAATTATCCTTTTGGAAAAGTCGTAAATCCGACCTGGCAAAATGGTGGTTCCAAGCTCGGCACAGATAGTTATGGCTCAGTTGTCTTTGAGCCCCGGGATGTCCATAAGGGTGATGTCGCCCGTGCCATGTTCTACTTTTCCATCAGGTACAACAATCCCTACTCATTCTTGAACCAGCAGGAGGCAATCTTGAGGACGTGGAACAAGGATGAGCCTGTCAGCCAGAAAGAGGCCAATAGAAACAATGCAATTCAAGGGTACCAGGGAAAGCGGAATCCCTTCATCGACCACCCTGAATTCCCGGACAGGATAAAGAGCATCAGCACAAGTTCCCCCACGACCTATGCTCCTGAGATCAGTGTTTCTCCAACAAATCTGGAGTTTGAAAGCACACTGCCAAATGACTCCCTGGATCTTAAGATCACTATCGTGAACAGCGGAAATTCTGCACTTTCAATTAGCTCGATTTCGTCCGATTCAGGCGTCTTTAAGATTATTGGAAGCGTGAGCTCAGTTCCGGCATTCTCCTACGCTCAGATTACGGTCAGATTCAAACCCGAGTCGCCGGAGGAAACGTATTCGGGGACGATTTCGATAGACAGTGATGACTCCGACGAAAGCCACATATCAGTGCCGGTGAGCGGCGAGAGCGGGTCGCTTGTGTTTGTTCGTGAGGAATCGTCTTCAAGCGGGTTCCTCAAAGATTTCTATGTTTCGCAAAACTATCCAAATCCGTTTGGAAAGAACTCCAACTGGTCTTCAACGACTGTTTCCTATTCTTTGCCGGGCCATGGATTCGTCTCAATAAAGGTTTTCAACGGCCTCGGTCAGGAAATTAGAACAATCTTTGAAGGTGCCCAGAGCGCAGGAAGTCATTTTGCGATTGTCGACGGCTCCGATTTGGCGGCCGGGGTCTATTACCTGCAGGTCAAAGCAGGGAACCATTCTCAGATCAAGAAGATTACGTTTGTGAAATAGAGCTATTCTGCATGGTTACGGGCCGCAGGCAGTTTTTCGCCTTTCCTGCATCCCCGAGGGTATTTCCAGGTGTCGGCCGAGGGGTGTGCTCAACCTCAGAAAATCAGTTGTAAGAGACATCCGAATCTGCTAGCGTACGGGGTAGAAATTGTTTTTCCGCACGGTGGCCTGATTTCCTGACTGCATGACACTTTTTATCCTTGCGTACCAGGAATGCCGAGCGAATGCCGTCAGTTGCAACAAAAAAGAAAGGCATGTCCCAGGAGACTCGGGGACGCGCCGCCGGAATTTTGTCAATCGAAAGGGGGGATGTGAGTAAGGTCGAGAAGCAGTTCCTCATGTCTCACCGCAGCGGCCGGCTGGGAGAACATTGTGAGAAGGTGAAGTCCTGCCTCCCAATTGCAGCCTGCCGCAAGTAGCATGGTCGGTAAAGACAGAAGTCCAGCCAGGAGTTCTTGAAAGGAGCGATAGAAAATGAAGATTCGTCCACTTGCTGACAGAATTCTCGTAAGAAGAATTGAAGAAGCAGAGACGAAAAAGGGCGGAATCATAATCCCGGATACCGCAAAAGAGAAACCTCAAGAGGGAGAAGTAATCGCAGTCGGAGCCGGAAAGTTAACGGAAGAGGGAAAGAAGATTCCTCCTCAAGTGAAGAAAGGCGACAAAGTTCTGATAGGGAAGTACTCTGGAACTGAAATCAAGATAGATGGTAAGGAATATCTTATACTCAGAGAGGAAGATGTCCTTGCAACTATCGAATAGATGTCTGCGTATTGGCGCAGCTTCTCCTCACAGCGCCCTGGGAGGCGATGTGTTGCGGTCGGAAGCAAGCGGGTATCGTCCCAAGGACGGTCCAGCCACATGCTTGCCGAGCGCGCGAGAAGTCTGTATGAGTGGTTACCATCTATCTTCTAATTCAAGGAGGAGTGAATAGCATGGCTGCAAAACAATTGATCTTCAGCGAACAGGCTCGTCAGGCGATTATGAGCGGCGTTGAGCAGCTCAGCAAAGCCGTCAAGGTGACACTCGGGCCAAGAGGAAGGAATGTAGTGATTGACAAGAAGTGGGGCTCCCCAACTGTGACAAAGGACGGCGTCACGGTTGCGAAAGAGATTGAACTCGAAGAGCGCTACGCGAACATGGGCGCTCAGATGGTGAGAGAGGTCGCGTCGAAGACAAGCGACGTGGCAGGCGACGGAACCACAACAGCAACAATCCTCGCTGAAGCGATTTTCCGTGAAGGTTTGAAGAGTGTTGCGGCCGGAGCAAATCCAATGTCGATGAAGCGCGGGATTGAGAAGGCGGTCGGCATTGTGATTGATGAGCTCAAGAAACTCAGCAAGCCCGTTAAGGACAGGAAGGAAATCTCCCAGGTTGCGACCATTTCCGCCAATTGTGATGAAGCGATTGGCGAAATAATTGGCGATGCAATGGACAAGGTGGGCAAAGACGGAACCATAACTGTCGAAGAGGCAAAAAGCATGGAGACCACCCTCGACGTTGTTGAGGGAATGCAGTTCGACAGAGGTTACATTTCGCCGTACTTTGTCACCGAGAAAGACGCTATGGAATGCGTTCTGGAAGACTGCTACATCCTTATCAACGAGAAGAAGCTTGCCAACATGAAAGATCTTCTTCCGCTTCTTGAGAAGGTCGCCCAGAAGGGCAAACCGCTTCTCCTGATTGCCGAGGATGTCGAGAGTGAAGCGCTTGCAACATTGGTCGTGAACAAGCTCCGCGGGACTCTCCAGTGCGCTGCTGTGAAGGCACCGGGTTTCGGGGACCGAAGAAAGGCAATGCTTGAGGACATAGCGGTTCTCACCGGCGGAAAAATGATTTCCGAAGACCTCGGAATCAAACTTGAGAACGTGAAACTTGAAGAGCTCGGAAGGGCAAAGAGAATTACAATCGACAAGGACAACACCACTATCATCGAGGGCGCAGGAAAGCCCGAGGAGATAAAGGGTAGAGTTGCTCTCATCAGGAAGCAGATTGAGGAGAGTACCTCAGACTATGACAAAGAAAAACTTCAGGAACGTCTCGCCAAGCTGGCCGGCGGAGTGGCAGTGGTGAATGTCGGCGCTTCGACTGAGACCGAGATGAAGGAGAAAAAGGCAAGGGTCGAGGATGCACTTCATGCCACCAGGGCAGCGGTTGAAGAAGGTATCATACCTGGCGGCGGTGTTGCCTTTATAAGGGCAATTCCCGTGCTCGATAAGTTCAAGGCCGACGACGAAGATGAAGCGATTGGCGTCAACATTGTGAAGCGGGCTCTCGAAGACCCTTTGAGACAGCTTGCGAACAATGCCGGCCTTGAGGGTTCGATAGTTGTTGAACATGTGAAGAAGGAGAAGAGAAACTTCGGCTACAACGTGCAGACCGAGAAGTATGAGGACATGATTGAAGCCGGCGTGATTGATCCGACGAAGGTCGCAAGAACGGCGCTTCAGAATGCGGCGAGCGTCGCGGCGCTCATGCTCACAACCGAGGCTTTGGTTTCAGAGCTTCCGGACAAGAAGAAACCGATGCCTCCGGCCCCACCCGGCGGCTACGGTGAAGACATGTACTAATCAGAATTGAAACCCCTCACCCTTATCCTCTCCCCTCCGGGGGTTGGTACTAATCCTCTCCCCTGTGGGGAGAGGGTAGGGTGAGGGGGAGAAGTGCGAAGCCCGGCCTAAGACCGGGCATTCTTTTTTCCTCTCCCTTATGGGGAGTGGGTCAT
>JASEGR010000052.1 GCA_030017955.1 Candidatus Eisenbacteria bacterium | reverse complement strand
ACCGTAATTTATGGCGCTCGATACCACGTTCATGCAAGTTTATGCATAAAGCAGGCTAGGCCTTTCTCACGAGCTCCTTCCTGACCGAACCTCTGTGAAGGAGCACTATTTTTCTGCTTGCCCTGAGGTCTCTCGGGAATTCTCTGCCTCTGTGCAGCAGCTTCCAGGAGACCCTTCTTATCCGGAAGGCTTCTTTTACGAAACGCACGGCCTCGCGGGCATCAAAGCTCTCACAGGAGAAGATGTCCAGATTGAGAAATCGTTTTTCCGGAAACGTATGGATACTTATGTGGCTCTCGGCAATCAGGACAAAACCAGATATTCCTGCTTCCCCGCCCTCGCCGTGCCTGAAGGCGTAGGGAGGCATTATCTTTGTCATCCCGATCCTATCCGGAAACTCATCAAGGACATCGAAGATAAAATCAATGTCATCCAGCTTTTCTTTGTCGCATTGGTACCCATCCAGCACAATATGAGGACCAAGTCCGTCCATCCGAGAAGCCCTCCTAAGTTTTGTCCGCCTCTGAGACAGGCCTCAAGACCGAACAAGTTCCGCTTTTGCCTTTTCCTACAGCCACTATTCGATGGCAACAGCAGGTCAATCTCAAGGTTCCATCTCTCTCGGGACGGGTGAAATATTGGGGATTGGTCATAGCGCTCGAACTTAGACCAACCCCCAGAGGACGTGGCCAATCCAGCCTTCCTTATTTCTTCTTCTTTTTAGCCTTTGCTTTCTTTTTTGCCATTTCCTTTCACCCCCCTCCTTCCTAGGAATTGCTGGCGAGCGAGAGGACCGAGCATTCCTCTCCTAGGTACCGCCGACCTCGTTCTTGCCCAGGAGCTGTTCAATCTCCGAGAGCATTCTCGTGAGGTCGAACGGCTTCTTCACATACTTGTCCACCTTCAATCTCTTGGCCTCTGCCTTCACCTCCGGACTGTCATAAGCCGTCATGAGAATGATCTTGGAACAAACATTCTCGTCTCTCATTCTCTTCAATATGCTGAGCCCGCTTGTTCGCGGAAGACGGTTGTCCAGGAGAACAATGTCGAATCTCTCTTCGGAGAAAATGTGCTTCTCAGCCTGCTCAGCAGACGTGGCAGTGACAGTCTCGTACCCCGCCTCCCTAAGTGCATTTGCAAGCGTCCGCGTAAGCAGTCTTTCATCATCTACGATGAGCACATTCTTTCCCAACCAATCCCTCCAAGTAATCATGTATCTTTTAAAGGTGAAGCAACTGCCGTGCCAAACTATTTTTTCTGTGATGGCGACGGGTTGTCTGGATTCTGTAACACACTAAACTGTAGATTGTTAGGTTGATTTCCTCCAATCATTCTAGGCAGGTCCATCTGGATTGAGACTCTAACACCATGGCGGCTGGAGCGATTCACTTGTACAGATTCCATACAGTCAACTGCCATTCTGCTGCATCTAATTACTGATCAATCGGTTCGGGACGTGTAAAGGAATTGGGAGTGTATGCTTTCTGGACAGTTGTTACGTTTGCAGCTGGTCCTGCAGGCGGGCTTTGGGGATTTTGTTCAGCGCGTGACCTTTTCGTTGGGCTCTATTCTCTTTAGCCTGTCTATCAAACTTTGTCGTGATATTCCAAGAGTCTTTGCGGCTCTGGTTCTGTTGCCTCCTTCCGCTTCCACCACTTTCTTGATGTAGTTCAATTCCAATTCGTCAAGCGTCACAAGATCGGATTCCTGCGGCAATCCAGGGAGTCTCTTCGACTTTGGAGCCTCTTCGACGGATGAAACCATTTCCTTCGGCAAGTGCTTCTTCTCCAGAGTTCCACTGTCCTCCAGAAGAACGGCCCTCTCGAGAATATTCCTCAGTTCTCTTACGTTGCCGGGCCAGCGATAGCCCAGAAGAATTTCTCTGGCCTCTGGCGATATTCCCGTGAACCTCTTCCTGAATTGCCGGTTGAACTCATCCATGAAAAACTCCGCCAGGGTCACTATGTCCTCCGGCCGCTCCCTGAGCGGAGGCACGTGGATTGAAACCACCTTGAGTCTGTAGTAGAGCTCAGGCCTGAAAGATCCTATCTCAACCGCTTTCTCAACATCCTTGTTCGTGGCGGCTATAATGCGTATGTCAACGGTTATGTCGCGGGAACCGCCCACCCTCTTGAATGACTTGTTATCTATGAACCTCAGGAGCTTTGCCTGGGTTGAGAGAGGCATGTCTCCGACTTCGTCGAGAAAAAGCGTTCCCATGTCCGAGAGTTCGACCAGGCCCTTCTTGAGCTCCAAGGCATCCGTGAACGCGCCTTTTTCGTGTCCGAAGAGCTCATTCTCAAGAAGCGTCTCCTGAAACGACGAGCAGTTCACCTCCATGAATGGAAACTTCGCCCTTTCGCTCGAATGATGAATCGCTCGCGCGACCAGTTCCTTCCCGCTCCCGCTTTCCCCCTGCACAAGCACGGTCGTTGCGTCGCTCCTCGCCACCTTCTCTATGAGTTTCCTGATCTCCTCCATCGGCGCGCTGTTCCCGACCATCTTTCTTCCGCCGAAAACCTCCATCTCCTTCCTCTTGTAAGAGTCAAGCTCTCTCTTCATCAGGAAATCGCTGGAAGCGCTTTCAACAGCCAGGATAATCTCTTCCATGTCGTATGGCTTCTTTAAGAAATCGCTGGCGCCCAATTTCATTGCCTCAACCGCAGACTGGATATCACCGTGGCCTGTTATCACTATGCATCGAATCGACGGGTCCACCTGCCTTATCTTTGGGATGAGATCGAGTCCGTTGCCGTCCGGGAGTTTGAGGTCGACAATCACAATCTGCGGATCGGTTTCTTCTATGACGGAAAGCCCTTGAGAACAGGTGTCGGCGGTTTCAACCTTGAATCCCTTCGCCCTCAGGACCTTGGAAAGGGACTTCCTTATGAGAGCCTCGTCATCTATGACGATTACTGTCGGAGCCAAAGAAAACCTCCTGTCAGGGCCGTGTTACCGGCAGGCTCACGCGGAAAAGAGCCCCGCCCAGAGAGCTGTCCCTTACCGTGATCCTTCCATCGTGCTCTCTGACCAATTGGAGCGAAATAGCCAGTCCAAGACCGGTACCCATCGGCCGCGTCGTGAAGAAAGGCGTAAATATCTTCTCCCTTATTTCTTCGGGCACGCCGGGTCCTGAATCCTCAAAGGTTATGTCTGCAAACGTCCGTTTGTACCTTCCGCGCCGCGACCCGGCGCTCACCTTTATTTCACCGCCATCGGGCATTGCCTGGACTGCGTTTATCATTATGTTCAGGAATACTTGCTGAATCATGTCGGGGTCCACCCAGAGCTGCGGAAGATTGTCCGACAGCTCGCGCGCGACTTCTATCTTCTGCGTCCTGAGCTGGACCTCAAGATTATCGATGACTCTTTCTACAACCGTGTTCAGATTCGCCAGGGCGGGCTTTTTGTCCTGCGGCCTTGCGAATTGAAGGAGATCGGTGATAATCTGCTCAATCCTGTCAAGCTCCTTTATCACGTCCTCAAGGTCTTCTTTCCGCGAATCCCCCGGTCTCAGCTTTGACCCGACAAATTGAACCGTCGTCCTGATTCCGGTGAGAGGATTCCTGATCTCGTGTGCCACATATGCGGAAAGCTCTCCGAGAGATACGAGTCTATCCATTTTTCTCTGCATTTCGTCATCGGGATCGCCTTCTCCCATGTCTTCAAGTATGACGACTGTGCCGACCGGCTCGCCGGATGAGTCTTTGAGCGGGTCTGTCTCAAGCCTCAGATACAGTTCCTTGCCTCTAACCTTGACCTTGGTCTCCCGGGATGAGACTTCTCCGAGCTTCAGCTCATAGTCGGGCGATAGCCACTTGTCGTCTTTGATGTTAAGAAGCGCCGGGAAGGACATCCCGACACCCTCGCCGACTTCCAGCCCGAGTATCGACTCTGCCCTCTTGTTGATAAAGAGTATCTTCTTGTCTTTGTCGATCGCCACATGCCCCAGCTCAAGGCTGTCAAGAATGATTCTGGTCAGGTCAGGACTGGAAATTTGCGATCCCTTCACGGTCGATCCTCGCGTTCTTCCTTCTCAAGATGAGCGACTGACTCAAAAACCGGTTCCTCAGCTTCGATGCCGCCTCTCGGTATGACTCTCTTCAGAAGTATAGGCGTTATCATCGTGGTTGTAAGCACTACTACAATCAGAGTCGAAAAGATATCACCTACGATTATTCCGTGGCTCAGGCCGTAGCTCGCGACTATGAGACCGACCTCCCCTCTCGAGATCATGCCGACGCCGACTCCCAGCGCCTCCTTTCTGGTCATGCGGCCCAGCAGTGCCCCGGCTCCGCATCCTGCAATCTTCCCGGCCACCGCAACCAGCAGGATAGCCAAGAATATGAGGAGACTCGAGCCAAAATGCCTTGCGTCCGCCCTCAATCCGATGCTGAGAAAGAAAACAGGAACGAACATCGAATATGTCAGGGGATGAATTCCGTGGTCTATTGCTTCCCTGAACCTGGTCCTCGCAAAGAGAACTCCGGCAATGTACGCGCCGCTTATTGAAGCGACCTTGCCGAGATACTCTGCGCTCCATGAATACATGAAAGTCACGACCAGCACGACGGCCAGCAGCACCTGGCTTGCCGGAATCTTGATTGCCTTCTCGACTATTTTCTCAAGGAACTTGAGCCCGAGGAGAATCGACAGAACAAAGAAGAGAATAATCCTGATGACTATCCCGACGATGCTTACGTTCTCGCCACCGCTGAAGCCAACGACGAGAGAGAGAACAATTATGCCCATGACATCATCTAGCACCGCAGCACCGATTATCGTTGAGCCGACTCTTGATTTGAGAGCGTTGAGCTCCATGAGAGTCTGTGCCGATATGCTCACGCTTGTGGCAGTGAGAACTGTTCCGATGAAAACACTCTCCCTCCACGACAAGCCAAACGCCCGTGAAACAAGTATGCCGCCGGCCATCGGGAGGATCACACCCCCGGCCGCGGAGACCACCGAGGCCAGCCCGACCGATTTCATCTGTTTAAGGTCTGTCTCCATCCCTGCAACGAACATGAGAAGCACAATCCCGATGTCTGCAAGGTCGTTCACAAGCTGGCCGAGATTTCCTTGAGACGGGTCGTGAGAGGCGAATATGGAAAAGGAAAGAATATTCAGGAATGTTGGACCGAGAATGAGTCCCAACAGCATCTCGCCGAATACCGCAGGCTGACCGAGCTTGTTGGAGAGTCCGCCGGCAAGTTTGGCCAGCAGAACCATCATTGAGAGGAGGAGAAGAATCTGAAGAGGGTGGCTCAATCCTCGAGCCTCCACAGCATGGATATGACACCCCATTCATCCACCTGGGGCTCCTGGGGATTGAGCGATTCGAATCTCCATTTATAGAGCGCGTTCTCCGCAAGCTGATCGAATTCAGGGACCCCGGAGAACCGGGTAACCTCAACATTCTTCACCTTTCCGTTGGCTGAGACCCAGAACTTGAGCACAACCTCACTCTCAATTCCCTTTCTCCTTGCCCACTCGGGATAGCCTGGAAGGACACTGCTAAGTACAAGCCTTCGCCCGACAGGTCCCTCGCTTATTCCTGCCTCCGTACCATACCTGCCGCCTGCGCGAATTTCCTTCCCCTTGCCCGGCTCACGCTGTTCACCGATGTCCTTTCTCATGGAAGAAAGTCTGGCAAGTCTCTCTTCCTCGGCAGATCTTCGCCTTTCCTCCTCAGTCCGGGCAGGCCCGATCTTCTCCGTCCCCTGCTCTGTAGCAGAAAGCTTGCTCTCCTTCGCCCCGCCGGCTGGAGTCTCGCGCAATCCTCCTTTTGTGGCTTCCGCCGGCTTCTCTTTGACGCCGGCCGGCTTTTGCGGTCCACCAGGCGGTGACCCTCTATCAGGCAGGCTCCCTGCTGTCTGAAACAGTGTAACTTCGATCGGTTGAGAAAGTAGCGGAGGTCTGTGAAGGAGGAGCAGCGAAACGAGGAGGAGGATGGCAACATGGACGATAATGGAGAGGATAGAGGTGAATGTAAGAGTCCTGTCCTTCTTGGCATGTGCAGCCGCAAAGCTTGTCATTCCGCGATTCATCCTCTCAGGCCGGAAGTGTACTGACGGTCTGTCTTTGTGTTCCGGTCCGTGACTGGTTTGTCATTCCTTGGGCGGTTTGGTCCCGAGGGCGAGCCTTTCCGCCCCCGCGCTCCGCGCCAAGTCCATGGCCTGAACAGTCCTGCCCAGAGAAATCTCCTTGTCTCCTTGAATCACGACCAGTTTATCCCGGGCAGAGCTCACTGCCTTCTTGAGCTCCGGCTCAAGCGCACTCCATGAGACTTCTTTGTCGTTCAGAAAGACTCTTTCATCCCTCGTAACAGTTACGATGATTCTCCTTCTCTCTTGTACCTCAGGAATCCTTGACGAAGGAAGATTGACCTTGATCCCGGTCTGCAGAATGAACGAAGAGGAAAGAAGAAAGAAGATGAGAAGATTGAATATTATATCCGCCATCGCAGTGTTATCGAGTCCGGTAAGAAACTTCGCTCTTGTTGTGAATCTCAACTCTTTCATCCCTTTTCCCTCAGAGCTCTTATGAGCCGGTTCGAGTTCTCTTCCATCTGCAAAACCACACCACGTATTCTGGCGATGATATAGTTGTGAGCAAAGAATGTCGGTATTGCGACACTGAGACCTGCTGCAGTTGTTATGAGCGCCTGCCAGATTCCGCCTGCCAGAACCGAAGCGTTCACGTTGCCGCCTAACTGCTCGATTCTCTGGAATGCCTGAATCATCCCGAGCACGGTTCCCAGGAAACCCAGAAGCGGCGCTCCTCCGACTATCGTGGCAAGCCCGCCCATGTACTTCTCAAGTCCCACTATCTCCTTCTGGCCGGCTTCATCCAGTGCCTCTTTGACCTTTTCCTCTCCTAATGCAGCAGCACCTAAACCTGCCCTGAAAATCGAGGCCATGGGCCCCTCGGAAGAATGAGAAAGCTTTTCCACCTCCTGGCTCTTTCCAGGAACCAGAGCTTGTTCGACCTTGGCCAAAAAAGTCCGAGTGAGCTTGCCGGCTCTTCTTACCTGGATGAGTCGTTCAATGATTATTGCCAGAGCGGCGATGGAGCAAAGGACTATAGGCACCATGAGAATTCCACCCCTCTCGATGATTTCAAACATTATTACCTCCTTGCATGGAAATGCGGGACTTTGTCTCTATTCAATCATCCGCATCAGAACCAGGCTCGCGTTCCTGCAGAAACCGAAGCGCCCGGCCCGCGATAGTACGGTTTTGTCTCGTATTCTGAACCCAGAAGGTTCTCACCTCTGAGAAACACTTCAAAACCTTTTCCGACTTTACTCCTCAATTCAACCCCAAGCAAGCAGTACGCTTTGAGAGAGATTGCTTTTCCTTCATCAGCATACCTCTTCCCGATGTAGCCCGCCCTGACGACTCCGTCAATCTTCCCCCTCCGGTGCCCCTCGATCGTGACTGCGTTCTGAGGTACAAACGGAATCATCCCCAAAGCTGTTTCAGTTTTCTTGAACGAATACTGTATTGTGGCGAAAAGCCTGCTTTCTCTTCCGACTAGCAGTTTCGCATTTGTGCCAAGAACACTTCCGGAGGGAATCGTTACCGGCTGCCAAATCCGGTTTGAATCAGCATCATCCCAGGTCTGAATTCCCCTTTTCTCCTCGGCGCAAACATCAAGATCAAGCCTTACCGTGTGATTTTTCTTCTGAGTGACGCCAAACTGGAAAACAGGCCACGTGCGCTCCGGCCCGACGAGGAGATTCCCGGTTACGTAACTTTCTTCAGAGTAGAGCTTCTGAAAATCCGGCAGTTTGGTTTCAGAACCCAGCTTGATCCACATGTAGTTTCCCTCTCCGACACTAATCCCTACGCTCAAAGACGGGGCCAGGAGCGAGATGTCCCCGTAGGCAGAGTAGTTGAGGAAGAGAAAATAATCGGCTTGACCCGTGCTGCCGGAAATCCCTGCGTTTCCATCGAGGATTCTCCTCGCAAGAGAACCCCCGCGCGACGGCGAGAGATTTCGAAACCCCGCGCTTACATTTCCTTTCCACTCGAGACCTCTGCCGCTTGGCAGTCTTGCACCGTGCGCAGAGAACAGCATTCCAGAATAGCGGTCAAAAAATCTTTCTGTGCCCGACCCCAGCCTTCCGCCATCCAGCGTGATCTCTCCAGAAACGAAGTTACCGGCAAGCTCTGTGCTTCCCGAGAGATCGATTTCCCCGTAGCTTGCGGTCTCCCTCTGTTTTTCGTACGGAGTCCTTGTCTGGAAAAACACAAAGTAGGGAAGCTCACTTCTGCGGAACAGGTACTCTGCACCGGCCTTCGCGCTGCTCTTCTCAAATCTTCTCGTCACGCTGCCTTTGAGACCGCCGCTGGAATAAGACCCGTTCTCAATGAACCCCTCCGAGCTCGCGCCGTCAAGGCTCAGATAATGCGAAAATCTTCTTCCATCTTCTTTGTTGGCCACCGATCCCTCAACCGTAGAATACGAGCCCAGAGAGAGAAAACTTCTCCACGGAAAGCTCTGTCTTTCAGCTTCCTGACCGTACGTTCTCAAGACAGGGGTCAGGAGACCGAGCCCCGGTGAAAAACCCAGCTTTTCTCCCAGCGGAGGCCTGGCAATAATCTGTGTTGAGCCTTGCTCAGCCCTTTCCTCTTTTTCAGTCCCTTCGAGGACAGATTCGTCCTTTCCCTTTATCATGACTTCAGGAAGCTCAATTGGAGGTTTCTCCTCCCTCTGCTGGGCAGAAAGCGGTTCCGAGAGCATGAGACCGAGAAGGATAACCAGGGCAATCTTCTTCACTTTTGTTTCTCTTCGATCCACTTTACCCGTTCCCTTGCATCTTGTATCGACGTCCCGTCCTTCGCGTCCCTGGCAATGAGTGCATACTCATCCTTCGCTTCCTTCCACATGCCGAGTTCTTCGTAACATTCGCCGACTTTGAACCTTGCGGCAACACCCCAGAGGGCATAGCCGGGAAATAGTTCCGACACCTTTCTGTATTCGACGATGGCCTTTCTGAAATCCTTGAGATCGAAGCAGCACTGCCCTTTCCAGTACTGTGCCTCTGCGCCTCTCTCGGAAGCAAGATTCTGCACCGCCTTGCTGAAATTTTCCAGCGCGGTCTCATAATCCCTCTTTGCTCTATGAATAAGACCAAGCCAGAAGTTAATCTCTCCGGTGAGCTCCGTTTCTCTTCTCCAGTTCAGAAGGAATTCCTGCCAGGTGTTTTCCGCCTTCACCGTATCTCCAAGTTCGAGATACGCCTTCCCCATGTTGAATCTTGCATTTATCCCAGCTTCAGAGTTTGGCGCGAAGGCAATGGACTGCTCAAATTCAGACACTGCGCGGCCCGGGTTTCCCATCTTGTGGTACGTGAGCCCGGCGCCAAGATGGGCTGATGATTTTATGTACTTGTCGTCGCTCGAAAGGGCTTTGTCATGACTCTCCAGCGCCTTGTCATACATCCCAAGAGCAAAGTTTGATTTCCCGATCAGCAGAAGCGTCCGGAAGAAAACGTCCTGAGACGGGGTGGTCTTGGCGACCTTCTCGAGACTCAGTAGGGCGCCCTGGTAGTTCCCCGCCCGCATGTCTGCCTCTCCGGACTTGAGCAGAAACTCCGCTCCCTTTGAACTGGCAGGGAATTTCTCGGAAAGCTCGCCCGACACTCTTCGCGATTCGTCTTTATATCCCAGGGCTTCGAGCGAGCGAATGAGCCCGTAGTAAGCCGCTTCCATTACCTCAAGCGGCCCCTTTCCGCGAATTACCTCCCTGTAGATTGGCTCCGCCTGAGACGCCTTGCCTGCATTGAAGAGAGCATCTGCAAGCCTGAGCCTGGCGGTCGCGGCCAGACTATCCGGCACCAAAGGCGTCTCTGAGAGTTTCTTGAACAGGACTGCGGCGCTATCGTACTCACCCTTTCGGGAGTATGATTCCGCAGTCCAGAATGAAGCATCGTGTTTGAGCGGGCCTGACTTTTCCCGGAGAGAAAATTTCAGGAATGTGCGGATTGCATCATCGAACCTTTCATCCCTGTAGTAAGAGATCCCGACGTAGAGAAGCGCCTCATCTGCAAACTTGCTCTCGGGATATTGTCTTATGAGCAGCTCGTAGGCTTCGACGGCCTTGTCCCTGTCTCTCAGACTGTAGTAGCAGTTGGCTATCCTGAACTGTATGTCGTCCCTCTTCCCGGAGGACGGATAGTCATCAAGCGCCTTTTTGAAACTCCACAGAGCCTGCCTGAAGTCCCTCATCTGATAGCTCGACCATGCTGCTCCGTAGAGAGCTTCAAAAGCCCGATCGCCCGATGGATTCCTCCGGTGAATTCCGTCAAACAGTTTCAGGGATTCTCCGTAGCTTCCAAGTCTGAACTCCGCCTCTGCAAGCCAGAAACTGGTCTCATCCGCATATTCACTCCGGGGAAACTCCTGAAGTAGTTCTCTCCACGAATCCCTTGCGCCGAGGAAATTCCTGAGTCTGAAGTTTGCAAATCCAATCTTCAAAAGCGCTCCGTCACGAAGGAACTCTTTCTGCGAGTACACTCTCCTCTTGTAGGCCTCTATCGCCTCGGAATACCTCTTCTCCTTGTACAGAACGTCTCCAGTCAGAAACTCGGCCTGGGACTTAAGCTCGCTATCAGGGTAATTCTTACGAAGCGTATTCAGCGCCTGGACAGAGCGTGATAGCTCACCCACCAGGAGGTAGTTGCATGCAAGGGTGAAATAGCCAAGCTCATTCCACTTTCCCTTTGTCTTGTCTGAGAGAAGCTCCTTCAGTGTGGAGATTGCATCCGCATACCGGTGGAGGCCTGAGTAACAGACTGCGAGAGTATAAAGTGAGGCCTTCCGCATTTCCTGAGTGAGGCTGTTTGAATCAAGCTGTCCGAGGTATGAGATTGCCTCGCCGGGCTCGTCCGATGAAAGCGCCGCCCACCCGAGGTCATAGAGCGCCCAGTTTCTCAGAGTTTGATCAGTTTCGCCTTCCAGAGACTTCTTGAGATGGTACGAGGCCTCTCCCGGGGCTTTCGCCTTCAGGGCAAGCTCACCAAGAAAAAGATGGGCCCTTGCAGCCGTTTCCGCAGACTCGTTCCCGGTCAGAACAAGCTCAAACCATTTCTTGGATTCTTCATTTCTTCCTTGATAGTAGTTAAGAACTCCGAGCTCGAAGACAGCAAATCTTCGGAGAGAGTCAGGAGGGGATGATTCGAGCAACCGCTGAAAGGTCTCAATACCCTCATCGATTCTCGCGGTCTCCACAAGGCATCTGGCAATTCCGTAGAAAGCATAGCTCGCTGTTTCACCGGATACCTTGTTCGCTGCCTTTTTGTAGCAGTCCTCTGCCTCTGCAAGCCGGCCAAGCCGGTAGTTTGCCTCTCCCTGCCAGAACAAGGCCTCCCCGGTCAGGCTGCTTTTCGGAAAGAGCCTTCCCAGTGTTTGGAGCTCCGAAATAGTCTTTTCATATTGTCCCGCCCTGAACCATGAAAGAGCGCTTTCAAAAATCGCACTTTCCCTGGACGACGATGGAAAAGAGACAATACCGGCCCTGTGAAAAGCGTAGCCGGCATCAACGTTCCGGTTCAGTCTTCGGAGGATCTTGCCCATCATGAAATACGTCCCGGCAGTTTCCTCAGCGTCGTTTGCATGAGGAACATATCCCCTGATGAGCTCATAAGAGGAAGCTGGATGCCCCGAGGCAAGCGCGTCATCCGCTTCCCGGATGGCTTCAGGGGTCAGACTGTCGGCTCGAGATGGACATAACTGAAGGACAAGAAAGAGGCAGAAAAAGCAAATTGCAGAACGCAATATCATCAAATCTCCAGTCCCCCCAAAGACCAATGTAGAAAGGCTACACGCCGAAGAAAAGCTTGTCAAGAATATTGCGCCTCTTTGCCGGATTTCCTCCTGCACGACCCGACACGCTCTCTTCACAGACACTTGCTTCAAGAACGAAGAACTAGTAGAATGGTTCCTTGCGAAAAAGGAGGATGCAAGAATGCTCGGAACAATGAGACGAAACACAAAGATAATCCTTTGGATAACCGTGATCGCTTTTGTCGGCCTCATCTTCCTCGGGTGGGGACTCGATTTCCGTCTTGGCGGCGGACCTCAGACAGGGATTGCCGGCAAGATAAACGGAGAGGCAATAGCCTTTGCCGAATATCAGAGGGCCATCCAGGCGTCATTTGAGAATTTCAAGAAGCAGAATGAGGCGGACATTACAGAGGCGGACAGATACATGCTGACGGAACAGGCGTGGCAGCAGATTATCGAACAGACTCTTATCAGTCAGCAGGTCAAGAAGTGGAAGATAAGAGTGACAGATGACGAAGTTCTTTTTGCCATCAGACGAAACCCGCCTCCGCTGCTTACCCAGAATCCCGCGTTCCAGACAAACGGGCAGTTCGATGTCGAGAAGTACAAGAGGGCGCTTGATGATCCTCAACTTGACTGGAGACCCATCGAGGAATACGTCAGAGCCACGCTTCCTGCGCAGGTTCTCCAGGAGCTTGTGGTGAGCACCGTCAAGGTTTCGGGTGCCGAGATCAAGGACTATTTCAGAAACACTCAGGAGAAGGTGGCCATAAGCTATATGCTCTTCGAGGCAATTCCTTTATCAGCATCCGAGGAGAATGTTACGGGGCAGGAGATAGAGAAGTACTACAAAGCTCACACAAACGATTTCATGGTTGGCGATGAAGTCGAGCTTGGGTTCGTGAAGATCGAGAAGAAACCTTCAAAAGAAGATGAGGCTGAAGTCAGGCGAAGGATGGAATCCGTACTCGATGAGCTGAAGGCCGGGACCGATTTTGCTCAGCTTGCCGAGAGCTATTCTGAAGCGCCATCGGCGAGAAATGGGGGGCAGATAGGGCTGGCTCAAGTGGAAGGGTTTTCCCCTGCGGTTATCAAGACGCTGGAGACACTCAAGGTCGGGCAGGTCTCGGGAATCTTCGAGGACAGAAGAGGACTGAAGCTCATAAGGCTGGAAGAAAGAAAAGTGGAAGGCGGCAAGCAGAAGGTCACGATTAGAGAGATCGCAATGAACGTACAGCCAAGCGAGGAGACTCTTTCAAAGGCGAGAGACCTCGCGTGGGAGGCGCACGATCAGAAGAACGGCAAATTGAAAGAGTTTGCAGACTCACAGAAACTGACCTTTGAGAGGACGGGACATTTTGAAGAAGGCAAGTTCATCCCCAAGCTTTTGCTGAGAGAGGAGGCGCCCAAGTTCGCTTTCAATAGCGCCGCGAGCGTCGGGGAAATCAGCCAGCCATACGAAAGGAGCGATAGCTGGTACGTGCTTGAGCTCATGTCCAAGACGAAGGCCCACGTGAGGCCTCTTTCGGAAGTGCAGGAAGACGTGAGAAGAGCGGTAATCACCGGGAGAAGAAAGCTGGCGGCAGAGAAGAAGGCTTACGACTTGGCCAGGAGGCTGGGCGAGGGCTGGAGTCTGGAAGCCGGGGCAAGAGACGCCGGACTTCAAGTAATAAAGATCGGCGCATTCAATCGCAGTGGATATGTCGAAGGAGTTTTCCTTCCGCCTGAGTTGACTGCCGCTGCCTTTGCGCTTGACAAGGGAGCAGCCGGAGGCCCCGTTGTCACCGACAGAGGCTCCTACATATTCAAAGTGGATGACACAATTCCCATCGACGAGCAGAGTTTCCTCTCTCAGAAAGAGAATTTGATGGGCGAGCTAATGTCCGGAAAGCAAAGAGAGGTATATGCCAGGTGGCTTGATGATCTGAAGAAATCTGCAAAAATAAAAGATTTCAGACTGGAGGCCGGAAGACCGGGCAAGGCCTTCGGTGTCTTCTGAAGAAGGAGAAGCCTTTACTGAACGTCTTTCTTGTCTTCGTCCTTTATCTCACTCTCGATTTCTCTTGTGGCTTTCTTGAACTCCCTTATTCCTCTTCCGAGCGCTTTTCCAACGTCAGGAAGCCGTTTTGCGCCGAAAAGCAGAAGTACTATCACGAGAATTATTAGAAGTTCGTTGAACCCGATGTTCGGCATGGACTTTTCACCGCCTTCCTACCGTTTTTTACCGACGATCACCAAGACATCCTCAAGGTCGGAAACAGACCTCTGGAGTATGACATCTTCGACTCCCAGGAATCTTGCCACGTCATTTGCTTTCTTTCTGTCACCCGTTCTGTCCACAATCAGAATCCCTTTATAGTCGTATCTGTCGGCGTTCTTGACTTCGGTCACCGAGTAGCCCGCCTCGGTAAGCAGCTCGGCAGTCCTCGATGCCGCTCCTTCTTCTCCACTGCCGTTCAACACCTGGACTCTGATGTCTTTGAGTTCAGTGAATCCCGGCTCGTAGCGATTCACCACCCTTGCTCCCACCGATACAACAAAGGCTACCACAGCCAGGAGCGAAAGCAAGGTCAATATTCCCGTTGCCCTATTTCCGCCCCCTCTTTTTCCTCGCACCCGGCCCTCCGATTTTTCTGAGAGCTGCCTTGATTCTTCTCATGGTGGATGGAAGACTCTCCGGCATCACTTTCGTTTCGCCTATGACAGGCATGAAATTCGTGTCGGCGTCCCATCTTGGGACAATGTGAACGTGGAGATGTCCCGGCACCCCTGCCCCGGCGCATTTTCCCAAGTTCATTCCAATGTTGAGTCCCTGAGGTTTGTAAGCAGACCTCAGGGCCTTCTCACCCTTCGCCACCAGCCGCGTGAGATCCAACAGCTCTTCCTCTCTCAACCCGTGCAGATATCGCACGTGCCTTGACGGTGCCACCATCACGTGACCGGAATTGTAAGGAAAAGCATTCAGCATCATAAACGAGTGCTCAGTTCTCTCGAGCACGAAAGCATCCCTATCTCCCATCTTTATCGTATTGCAGAAGAGGCACCCCTTGCTCTGGCCGGATTGCATGTACGACATCCGCCACTCAGCCCACATTCTTTTCATTTCAATTCTCTTCCCGAGGACTCTTCATAATTTTCTTCTCGACCGCCTTCAATTCCAACACGGTGTTCACTCCGAGAATCTCCTCGCTGTTGCCCTTCAAGACACCGATTCTCAGCCCCTTAGCCCTGAGAATCGCAATAGTATCAGTGAGGTAGTACTCGCCCTGGTCGTTTTCATTCTTGAGCTCGGCAAGGGCTTCCCTGAGCGGAGGGTATTCGAAGCAATAAATCCCGGAGTTGATCTCATGCAGCCTCTTTTCCGAAACGCCGGCGTCCCTCTCTTCGACAATCTTCACGAGATCACCCTGTTTGTCTCTCACAACCCTTCCGTATCCAAACGGGTTTTCAACGTCACCGGTTAGGACAGTTGCCGCATAAGAGCCGTCCATGTGAAACTTCATGAGTTTCTTGAGCGTGGAGACTGTGAGGAGCGGCACGTCACCGGGGAGAACAAGGACGGTGCCCGTGTAGTCGGCGAGGAGCCGCCCCGCCTCAGAAACGGCATGGCCGGTTCCCTTCTGCACGTCCTGAACGGCGAACTCGACGGGATAACCTTCAAGGACTCTGATCACTTCACCTCTTCCGTACCCGACAACCACGATATTCCGCAGCGGCCGAACCTGTAGAATCGGGTCAAGCGCATATTTGATTAGGGGCCTTCCCTTGACCGGATGCAGAACCTTCGGCAGCGGGCTCTCCATACGGACCCCCTGCCCTGCAGCCAGAAGAATCGAAACAAACTCACGCATCTTCTTCTTGGAACGATTCGACGAGTCCCAATCCCCTCTATCGTCTTCCGCCGGCAAGAACGTTGTCTATAAGCCTTGTCTTCCCCAGCCTTGCTGCCAGCGCAAGAATTACATTTCCCTTCACGGTCTTGATTTCCTCAAGACTCCGCGGATCAACGACTGAAACATACTCAAGCTTGACTGACGGGAAGCGTTTGATGAGCTTCCGCATGTTCTCTCTTACTACGCGGGCCCTCTTTTCTCCTTGTTGTATGAGTCTCCTGCCGAGCGAAAGCGCGCGGAAAAGAACCAGAGCATCCTGCCTCTCGCTGTCCGAAAGATATTTATTCCTCGAACTGGCGGCAAGTCCGCCCTTCTCCCGTACAGTCGGGCAGACGACCACCTTCACAGGGAAATGGAGATCTTTCACCATTCGCTCAATTATGGCCGCTTGCTGCGCGTCTTTTCTTCCAAGAACGAGAAAATGCGGATTCACGGCATTGAGAAGTTTCGCAACAACGGTGGTGACTCCCACAAAATGGCCGGGCCTGAATTTGCCGCAGAGGATGCCTGACAGTCCGAGAACCTCGACTCTTGTTTTCTCTCCGGCCGGATACATTTCGTTGATGCCGGGAATGAAAACAACGCTGCACCCTTCGTTCTTCGCAAGCATGAGGTCCTTCTTAGGAGCTCTTGGATAGTGCTTAAAATCCTCGGCAGGACCGAACTGGAGCGGGTTGACGAATATGCTCATGACCGTTGTGTCGGCAATCTTCCGGGCTTTCCTCAGCAAGCTCAGGTGCCCCTCGTGCAGATATCCCATGGTAGGGACGAAGGCGATTTTCTTCTTTTTCCTCCGCTCCGAGTCGGAGAAGTCTCTCATTTCAGCTGCTCTTCCGATTACCTTCATGAGGGCTCAGCGCCGGTGACGGGAGTCGGAAACCTGACTTTCCACCGATCCCGCTTCCCTATTCGTAGCTATGCTCCAGGTCAGGGAATTTCCCTGACTTCACTTCCCGAACATAGTCCGAGAATGCTTCCTTCATCGTTGATGCAAGATTGGCATAACGCTTCACGAATTTCGGCGTGAATTCAAGGAACATTCCAAGCATGTCGTGGACTACCAGCACCTGTCCGTCGCAATGGGGACCCGCGCCTATGCCTATCGTCGGAATCTTCAGAGATTCAGTTATCTCTTTCGAGAGCTTCCACGGGACTGCTTCGAGCACAATCGAGAAACACCCGGCATTTTCCAGCGCGAGTGCATCCTCCTTCAGTTGTGCCGCCTGCTCCGAAATCCTTCCCTGTACCTTGTATCCTCCGTAGCTCAGAATGGACTGCGGCGTGAGCCCGATGTGACCCATCACGGGAATGCCATTTTCAACGAGGAGCTTCACAGTCTCACATCTCATTTTTCCGCCCTCAATCTTGACTGCTTCGCAGGAGCCCTTCTTTATGAACTCTCCGGCATTCTTAAGGGCATCTGCCGGGCCCGCCTGGAATGACATGAATGGCATATCCCCCACGACAAGAGCTCTCGGCTTCGCTCTCGAAACCGCCTTTGTGTGATGAATCATCTCTTCGACGGTCACAGGTAGAGTGCTCTGATAACCAAGTACCACCATTCCGACTGAATCTCCGACGAGAATGATGTCGATCCCGCAGCTATCCATGAGCCTGGCTGTCGGGTAGTCATACGCGGTGAGCACTGCAATCCGCTCTCCCTTTTCCTTCATGGCTTTTACAGTTTCGGTTGTGACTTTCCCTTCAGACATGTCCGGGTCCTTCCGGTGTTCCCCGGGCTCTTGGGCTTAGCCCCTAGAGAATACCCGCAGGGGTGTAGTAGGTGGTGCCGCTTTCGTGTCCCTGAATCCTGGCCACGAGGTCAGCCAGATGTTTTGGGTTTGCCACAAAATCAATCTCAGATGTCGCGACGACCAGAAGCGGCGTTTCCGTGTAGTGGAAGAAATAGTAGTTGTATGCGTCATTCAGCGCCTCAATGTAGTCCCGTGTAATCTCATGTTCAAAGGTGCGCCCTCGCTTGTGAATCCGTTCCATAAGAATATCCGTGGAGGCCTGAAGATATATGACGAGGTCGGGGTTCGGAATTCCTTCTTCCAGTATCGGGGCAACCCTTTCATAGAGAGCAAGCTCCTGATCAGAGAGATTCATGTTCGCAAAGATCCTGTCCTTCTGAAAAATGTAGTCGCTCACGGTTCTCTGATAGAAGACGTTTCGCTGTGCGTATTCTCTCTGCTGCTGGTATCTCGAGAAGAGAAAGAACATCTGAGTTTGAAACGCATACCTTTTTCTGTCCTTGTAGAAGTCTTTTAGAAACGGGTTTTCTTCGACCTTTTCAAGCAGAAGGTGAGCACCGAACGTCTCGGAGAGAATCCGGGCGAGGCTTGTCTTTCCGACCCCGATCACTCCCTCTATGGCGACATAGCTCGCCTCTTTCATGTCAGAACCAAAGGCGGCCTTTTCGCTTCACAGAGGAAGATCGCAGGTCAAGGCGCTTGAGAAGTTGCGAGAGCGTCTCGCCCTTCCGTGGATGGATGAACTCAGGCTCAAGTTCTGATGCCGGGACAAGGACAAAAGCTCTCTTTTCAATCTCCGGATGCGGGATTATCAGGTCCGCCTCCTCGACAATCAGATTCCCGTAAAAAAGAATATCCAGGTCAATCACTCTCGGACCCCACCTCTTCTGTCGTGTCCTCCCAAGTCTCTTTTCAATGAGAAGCAGATTCCAGAGGAGCTTCCGCGGAGAGAGTCCGGTCTCAATAATGGCGACTGCATTAAGAAAGTTCGGCTGATCAAGCTCACCGACCGGAGCCGTATCGTAGAGAGACGAAACCCTGATCAAGAGGGTTTGCGGCAGTTTTGAAAGCATCTCAATTGCCGCTTTCAGTGATGCTTCCCTCTCACCCAGATTAGAGCCCAATCCTATGAATACGTTTCTCACTTCTCTTGTCTCACTTCCTGGACCGGGAGACCTCAACCTCGACATTCGATGCGTTCCCGGCAAATGGTACATTCAGTTTCCTTACCCTGACAAGTGCTTCTTGCACCGGAAATGAAGAAAGGAGTCTCAGGGCAAGTTCATGGGCCAAAGCCTCAAGAAGCTTGAATTTTTTCTCCGTGACGACTTCCTCGACAAGAGAATAGACCTTCGTGTAGTCAATCGTCTCTTCGAGGTTGTCGTCCTTACCCGGTCTTTCGAGAGGAACCCTGAGCTCAACGTCAACCTCGACCTTCTGCCTCATCTGGCTTTCCGGCAGAGAGGTGCCGTGGTATCCGTACAGAACAATGTTGTTGAGTCTTATCCGGTCCATATTTAATTAGTGACAGTCACCTATTTCTTAAATAGTGACAGTCACCTATTTTCAGCCACCAATTCTCGAGTGCTTTTCGGCTATTTTCTCAGCGGACGATCACATCGCGACAGCGCGAAAATAGGTGACTGTCACTAATTCTGCCAAAGGCCTCTTCAAGCTTTTCCTCGCTGGAAGTGAGCGAGATCCTGACGTAGCCCTCACCTTCTTCTCCAAATCCAGTGCCGGGCGCGACGAGCACTCCACACTGGTGAAGCAATTCTTTTGTAAAGGCGGCTGAGTCGCATCCCTGAGGCACCGGAACCCAAAGATAGAAGCTCCCGAGGGGCTTCGCCACATTAACCCCAAGCCCCAATAGTCTTTCCACCGCCAGGTCTCTCCGCCGCCTGTAGGTCTCCTTAAGCTTCTCCAAGTGACCGCCGCCAAGTGAAAGAGCTTCGATCGCCGCAAACTGGATGGGCTTGAAGACACTCGAATCAAGATTCGATTTAACTGAGGCAAGCGCCTGAATAGTTTCCTTCCCGCCCACGGCAAATGCAATGCGCCATCCTGCCATGCTGAAAGTCTTGGAAAAGGAGTGAAACTCAATCCCGATATCCTTTGCGCCCGGAATCTGGAGGAGGCTCGGAGATTTGTATCCGTCGAAAGTTATCTCAGAATACGCTGCATCGCTGGCTACCACAAAACCATACTTTCTCGCCAGCCCGGCTGCCTCTTCGTACAGAGCTTTGTCACAGACCGCTCCTGTCGGATTGTTTGGATAGTTCAGAAATACAAGTTTCGTCCTCCGAAGAACCTCTTCCGAGACCGAGCCAAAATCCGGGAGATATCCCCTTTCCTTTTTCAACGGAAGCGGGTGCGGATCGCCGCCCGCAAGCACAGCCGATGCCTTGTAGGCCGGATATCCGGGCTGCGGCACAAGCGACACATCGCCACAGTTGAGGAGCGCCAGGGAAAGGTGGACGATCCCTTCTTTCGACCCTACAAGCACAAGCACTTCCTTGTCGGGATCAAGGGTCACATTGAATCTCTTCGCCATCCACGCTGCTATTTTTTCCCTTAGGGCCTGAAGTCCTGTGCTCGGAGGATAGGTCTGATTCGGCTGGAGCGATGCCGACTCTTTCAGCTTTTCCACCACCGGAAAAGGAGTGGCAATATCGGGATCTCCGACGCTCAGATTTATCACTGAGACTCCCTTTTTCTCCATCTCAGCCCGCAGAAAATCCAGCTCGACAAAGAAATATCTTGGCAGTTTTTTTAGTCTATCAGCAATCATCTCACACCAGATGCATTACGCGCCCGGAGACTTCTCCTCCTCTTCGGGCTTCTCAGTGATTATCGCTTCCGTAGTAAGAATAAGCCCGGCAATAGAGGCGGCGTTCTGCAGCGCAGTTCTGACTACCTTTGTGGGATCAACGACGCCTGCCTGCATCAAATCTTCGTACTTCCCGGCCTCTGCGTTGAAGCCGAAATTGCCTTTCTCTCCCTTGATTCTCTCGACCGCCATGGTCCCCTCTTCCCCTGCATTCATCGCAATCATTCTGGAGGGTGCCTCAAGCGCCTTTGCGACTATTTCCACACCCACCTGCATATCCCCCCTGAACTTATGCCGGGAAAGTGCTCCCAGGGTTTTCAAGAGAGCAACTCCCCCCCCCACCACAATGCCCTCTTCGACTGCCGATCTGGTCGCCGCCAGGGCGTCTTCGACTCTCCCCTTGAGTTCCTTCAGTTCAACTTCGGTCGCGGCTCCCACCTTCAACACAGCGATTCCTCCAGCAAGTTTGGCAAGCCGCTCCTGGAGCTTTTCCTTGTCATAGTCGGACTTGGTGAGCTCAATCTCTTTTTTGATCTGGCCGATTCTTGCTTTTATCTCAGAGCTTTTCCCAAGTCCCTGGACTATGGTCGTATTGTCCTTGTCTATGGTGACCTTCTTGGCTCCACCCAGATGTTTGAGAGAAACGTTCTCAAGCTTCAGCCCCATTTCTTCAGAGATCACAGTTCCGCCCGTGATTGTGGCGATATCCTCAAGCATCGCCTTCCTTCTGTCCCCGAACCCCGGCGCCTTCACGGCGCAGCAAAGAAGCGTGCCCCGAAGTTTGTTCACAACCAGTGTAGCGAGCGCCTCACCCTCAATCTCATCGGCGATCATGAGTAACGGTTTTCCGACCTGCGCCACTTGCTCGAGAACAGGAAGGAGCTCTCTCAGGCTGCCGATCTTCTTGTCATGGATGAGAACGTGGCAGTCTTCGAGGACCGCCTCCATTCTTTCCGCATCTGTCACAAAATAGGGGGAGACATAACCCTTGTCGAATCTCATGCCTTCAACGATATCCACGGTGGTATCCATGCTCTTTGCTTCTTCCACCGTCACAACTCCATCCTTCCCGACTTTCTCCATGGCATCCGCAACAAGTTTCCCGATTCTTCTGTCATTGTTTGCCGAAATAGTTGCCACTTGCGCAATGTCATCTCTTCCTTTGATTGGCTTGCTGAGTGTCTTGAGCTCGTCAACGATAATTTGGACCGCCTTGTCCATTCCTCTCTTGAGCTCCATCGGATTCGCGCCTGCCGCCACATTCTTCATGCCATAATGGACCATCGCCTGGGCAAGCACTGTGGCCGTCGTCGTCCCGTCGCCGGCAACATCCTGAGTCCTGCTCGCGACTTCTTTGAGGAGCTGCGCTCCCAGGTTCTCGGAAGAGTTGGGTAGCTCAATTTCCTTCACAATGGTGACACCGTCATTTGTGATTGAGGGGACACCGAATTTCTTGTCTAGGACCACGTTTCGCCCTCTGGGTCCGAGCGTGATCTTGACGGTATTGGTCAGCTGGTCCACCCCTCTCTTTAGGAACTCTCTCGCACGGACACCGAAATTGAGCTCCTTAGCCATATCCCGCTACCTCCTTCCAGAAGCTTGAGTTAAGGACACTGTCTATCAATAAGGATCAATCCAGGACAAAAGCAGGACGTGAGGCATACCAGACACAGTCTTTGGAAGATCGCTGAGAAGAATATCCCGTTTTGGGGACGAAATCAATCTAATTCTTGATGCGGCCAGTGTGCCGTCCCAGAAATAACTTGACGAATTGCAGGGCCTTTCATAAGGCACACTGCCAGGGGGTATGAGGGGGTCGTGGCCGACCCCCTCA
>JASEGR010000051.1 GCA_030017955.1 Candidatus Eisenbacteria bacterium | reverse complement strand
TCAGCATACAGCAGGCACGTCTATATGTCAAGATATTAATGACGCACTACACTAGTATCCCTGAAAATTCTCTGTGATGATACTGTCTTTAGGCAGAGCCAATTCGTCGCTCAGTATCTTCTTCATTGCCTCGACCATCATAGGCGGGCCGCATAGATAGAACTTGCGTTCCTTGAAATCCGGGATCTCGGTCCTGATGATCTGGGCGTCGATTGTGCCAACCGTGCACTTGAATCCGGGCTCTGCCTCCGAGAGGACATGGCAGACCCTCAGCTTAGGGTATCGTTTCTGCATCTCGTCAAAATCTTCTCGGAAGGCAATATCTTTAGATGTGCGATTTCCATGAATCAGAACTGAATCTGTCCCGAGATTCTTATCCACCATGTATTTGAACATGCTTCGAATCGGCGTGATGCCTATGCCACCGGAAAGAAAGGCGATCTTGGCGCGTTCATTTCCTTCCAGCGTGAATTTGCCAAGAGGCAGCTGTAGCTTCACGATGTCGCCGTTTTTCAGTCCAATCACCCTCTTTGAAAAGACACTCTCAGAGATTCTCTTCGTGAATTCCACAAAACCCGTCTCAGTAGGGGAATTTGATATGGAGAGAAAGTGCTCGAGGTCCTTTCCTTCCCCCAGGATGACCTTCATGAACTGCCCGGCCTTGAACTCGACAGGTTCGATGAGGCCAAGCCGGACACTGACTACATTGTGCGTGCGCTGGATGACCTCTTTGACCTTCAGTGCAACCTCTTGAGCCATAATCGCTCCTTGGCTAACTAATTGAGACTAAGGACAGAATTACACTACTTCTTTTTCGGCGATGTTATTCCCACGCTACTCATCAAGAACGAATATATGTCAACCTGCTGATCGATGCTCTCCGATATCCTGGTCCCGCCGCCGTGGCCGCTTTCCTTCTGAATGATAAGCAGAATTGGCGCACCATTCGGGTCCGCATCCTGCATCCGGGCAGCCATCTTCATCGCGTGAAGTGGATGGACCCGCGGGTCATTGTCACTGGCAACAAAAAGCACGGACGGGTATTCTGTCCCGGCACGCACGTTCTGATACGGCGAGTACTTTAGCAGATAGGGAAACTGGTCGGCATTGTCCGAGCTCCCGTATTCCTCGGCCCAGATGTTGGAGTATCCAAACTTCTGGTAACGGATCATGTCCAGGAGCGGCACACCGCAATAGACCGCCTTGAACAAGTCAGGCCGCTGCGTCAGGACCGCGCCCATGAGCAGCCCGCCGTTACTGCCGCCGCCAATCGCCAGCTTCTGCGGGCTCGTGTATTTATTTGCAATCAGCCATTCGGCTGCGCCGATGAAATCGTCGAAGACGTTCTGTTTCTTTTCAAACATGCCGGCTTCGTGCCACTCTTTTCCATATTCTCCGCCGCCGCGCAAGTTCGGGATAGCAACCACGCCCCCGGCCTCGAGCCAGGTCATGTAACTGCTTGAAAAGCGCGGACCTATGCCGATATTGAACCCGCCGTAGGCCGTCAGGTAGGTCGGAACCAGCCCGTTCTTCACAAGCCCCTTGCGGTGGACCAGGAACATGGAAACCTTGGTTCCATCCTTGGACTTGAACCAGACCTGCTCAGTAGTGTACAGCGCCGAGTCGATGTGGATCGGCGGTTTGTGGAATAGCACGAGCTTGTTCTTCGCGAAATCGTACTTGAAGGTGGTGCCTGGATAGGTGAAAGAGGTGAACTGTACCCAGATGTCAGGCTTCGACCAATAGCCCCAGACATGGGAACTGCCCACGGTGGGAAGCGGAAGGTCGCGGATGTACTTTCCATCCAGCGTGTAGATCTTGATTATGGTGTAGGCATTGTGTGTGTAGACAGCGTAAAGATGGCCGGCGACTCCCGTGACATACAGGAGCTTGTCTCCCGTCTCGGGAATGAGGACCTGCCAGTTCTCCTTGCCCGGTTTGTCCACGCCCGTTGAATACACTTTGCCCCTGGGTGCATCTTTGTCAGTCCAGATGATCAATCTGCCCTCGATCTCAAATGCGTGATATTCGGCGTCCATGTCCGTGGTGATAGGGACCAGGGCGCCGGAGCCACCCAGAGGTCTGAAATACACCTCGTTCTTGTAGAACAGGCCCCGGTTAAAGAATTCGTACTTGCCATCTTCGCTGATGAAGCACAAGTGAGAGAATTCCTTGACTTTGTCGTGATAGAAAACTTTCTTATCCTCGCTTGCCGCCGTACCGAGCTTGTGAAAATATACTGCATCCCAGTATTCCTCTTCGCCCTCGGGCACATCACCTTTTGCAGGACTGCAGGTGTAATAGAAACCCGAACCATCGGGCAGCCAGGCAACACCGCCCTGGCGCCAGCCATGAAGGGAATCTGGCACCGATTTTCCGGTCGCCACTTCCATTATCTTGATTCTGGGGTCCTCTCTGCCGGCTTCGGACACGCCGTAGGCCAGGTATCTGCCATCCCGTGACGCATCGGTCAAATCCAGAGTGTTGGTGGCCCATTTGTTGGGATCAAGCAGAAGCACCGGCTTGGCTTTCTCGTTTTCCTTGGTGTAGTAGGCCCAGCGCTCCCAGTCCTTCTTTATCGCACGGTAGAATATGCGCTCCCCCACCAACGCCTTTTCAGGCGCGCTCCTATCATCGTAGCGCCGGAGTTCAGTGAGTCTTTTCGTGAGGCCTGCCCGCTGTGGCAATTTGTCAAGGATAGTGCGGGCAGTTTTCTCTTCGGCGGAAAGCCACTCCTGCACCTTAGGATCCCGGTAATTCTCAAGCTCGCGGTACGGATCAGGAACTGCCGTGCCAAAAATCGTGTCCACTGCGCTGCCCTTGGGAAAAGGCGGATAATTCATCACGGGACGTTCCACGCTGCTGACCATACCGGCCAATCCCACAAGCAACACTGCCGAAAACAACACTGTCCTGTACATCGATCCCTCCCTCCGGACTGAAGACCGTCCAATCCCCTGCTTCGACAGTTACGCTGTCAAACGGAATGGCTGAAAAGTAACCGACCGTCGACTGTATCATACCTCGACCGGGTTGTCTTGTGATGACGATGAGCCGCGAGGTAGCCGTAGGAAATGGCGTTGGAGCGAACATGACGAGATTCCTGGGGTGCCTCCCCCAAAAAAGGGAGTGCCCTATTTAGGATCATCGATTGCTGTCTGGAAGACTCAAGCAGGTGGCGAATTGTTCCCTGATATCGCGTCATCCTCCGATTGGCGTGCAGTAAGGCCCCTCAGGGATGACCGCCAGAGATGTCTCTTTCCCGACAAGCCGGTCCAGGAGTTCCTGTACCGCCGTTCGGACACCGCAGTCTCTCACGCGGACGGCACGCATAGATAACTTGTTAACTTCGTCAGTAGCGAGACCCTCAGTTGCAAAATACAGATTCCCGTCACCTACTTTCTCCAGCGCGCGGGCTTGCATCTGAAGCTCCCACTGGTCCTTCCTTACCTCAGGGTTTGCCCTAATGTGATTCAGGAACTCGCGCCAGCGTCCGGAATACTCGAACATCATTGCTCTGTAGTCCGGGCTCCCAACACCTTCCGAACAGCTACCCAGCGATATTACAGCTCCGCCATCCTTCACTGCCGGCAGGCAAGATACCATTCCTTTCACACACTGGTAAAAGGTTGTGTCCAAAGGATACCCGCCGCATGAAGTCAATACGACATCGTGCTCGAATTCGACCTTGGGACAGGCATACGTGCGAACAGAATCACAGGCAGCCCTGTGGGATGCATCCAACTCGCCGGCGAAGGTTCTGACGATTTGGCGCTTCTGATTTAGCACAATATTCAGCGTGAAATCGACGCCAGTCGAGCGGGCGACCGAGAGTGCCTCGAGATGGCAGGGATTGTCATCAAGCTGGCCGTTTTGAGCCAAAGGGTTTGCCAGGAACTCGTAGCCGTGGAAACTCCGCAGCATTTCCATTGATACCAATCCGGGGCAGATGGCTTTGCGTCCGCCCGAGAAGCCGGCCATGAAATGCGGTTCCACGAGACCGGTGATAATCCGGAACCCGGCTCTGACAAGATGGCGATTCAGTTTGATTCTGCTCCCTGACCAGCTTTTCCCCTCCAGCTCCACCAGCTCAGAATCATCATCTGCCTTGTGGTCAAGAATGCGATAGCTGGAACATATCTCCTCTCCGAACATTCCTCTCCGCTCTGCGGCTGAACTTGGTCTATGCGTACCCGTTCCGATCAGAATCAGGATCTCCTCCCTCGGAACACCTGCACTCACGATTTCTTCGATCATTGCCTTAAGGAAGCGGGCGTACGGGATAGGTCTCGTGATGTCGGAGACTACAATCACAACGTCACCGGGACGGCGTTTCTTCAACATCGTGCCGAGCGCCTGGGATCCGATGGGATTCCTGATTGCTTCCATCACGATGTCGTTGGGCGGGGCCGGCGGCCGGGGATATGAGGAGGAATACACAGTAGCGCCATCCGGTACCGTAACTTCGACAGCGCCTGATGCGTACAATAGTTGTGTTTTCAACCGGATTCTCCCGTCACCTCGCATGCGGTTCTGGCAGGACGACTGAACCACTCTCATGTTCTCATTTCGGCCGCTCCAGTTTCAACACAAGAATACAAGCATCCTGATTCCCGTGATGGCGATGAAGCCTGAGCAAGCGACGGAGAATGAGCGTTTCCGCTCCTGGCCTGGCAAATCCTCTATCCGGCTCACACTTCATGACGCATACGGCCGAAGAATCTTGACTCTGGTTGACGGTGTCCGCCCTGCGGGGACGTACTCTGTCTCGTGGAACGGCAGGAACGAAAACGGAACGAAGCTTCCCTCTGGAGTGTACTTAGCGACGCTTCAATCGGGCGTTGAGGTGAGAACCAGGAAAGTTGTCATCTTGAGGTAAGGCACCCCCGGGCCGTTACCGCGTCGAGAGCGCAAGACCAACCCTGGCACCTCTTGCTTGGTTTCGCACGGAAATGGGACGGCCTTCAGGGCAAGTTGCGCTGCTAATAACCGGAGCGCGTCAGGAAGGTCGAACCGAGATCTCTTTTCTCCAGCCCTTTTCTCCAAAATTCTCGCCGAAATGCGTGAGCTTCTGCAGGTGCTGCACTATTTCCGAATGGACAAACCTTTTTCGCTCCTCAGAAGGAACGAACTCCCCTGCCAGGAATTTGAATATGGCGTTGACTTCGGAGAACTCCAGGTCATGGGCCAATTCGTAGGCAGCATCCAAGTTGTCAATTGGCCCGACCAGATCTTTGCGGAACATGCGTTGGATTCTCACAATGTTGTTCCACATCTCCATGTCTGGCGGCAACAGGAGCTGTTCGGGCGTCAACGATCCCAGGACATCTTGCAGTGTGGTCGCATGTCTCACTTCATCGTCAAACAGTCCCCGCCAGAAGGCATGAACTCTAGGTTCATGCGAGAACAGCACTGAGAGTTTCTTGTAGATATCAGCGGCTGCGTATTCAATCTCGATTGCGCTTTCAAAAAGCCTCTCGACTGTCGCTTCGCGAACGGATTCCATCATCCGACATCGCTCCTTTCCCGGCACGACCTAACCGCTCAGGTCTGCCTCACAGCGACAAAGCTTAATCCGGGGGCCAGACCGGCAGAATTAACTGATTCGTCTCTCTTCTTCCGGCGAGTGCTCCGCCTAACAAACCTGCGGCTATTGTCAACACAAACTCAATGACCGCACGCAAACTGAATGTGAAACCCAAGACGACCCCGAGAATTGCAACCACAAGCCCTAAACGCCCGAAACAACAACGTCCGTGAAAACCAGGCTCGGACTGCGCTGCGAAGAATAGACCCACGGGTCATTGCCGACCTCGGCAAGTTTGTTCCAGAACTTCAAGTGATTGTCGGCGATGTTCATCTCAGCTATTGCCTGGACCGGCTCTCCTTTCTCGAAGAGCTGACCAAAAATGCCGATAGATGAATCGCCAGTGGTCGAGTTGGAATTGCCCCCGATGAAACCCGTAATGTAGATACCTCTTCCCAAGTCCTTCATGATCTCCTCAACCGATCGTTTGCCTGGCGGAATAATCAGGTTTGACGACCTTCCTGTCGTCGGCTCCCAGCCTAGTTTTCGGCCGTAGTACCAATCTACATAGAAGTCGTTCAGCACGCCAGATTCGACCATTGTTCTTTCTTTCGCAGCAAACCCGTCACTATCGTACAGCCGGCTGCCCAATCCCCCAGCGAGCAGCGGATCGTCGATCAGAGTGAACTGGTCACTTCCGACTTTCTGTCCTTTCTTGTCCGACAGGAACGACTGCTTCTGCTGGATGCTTCTTCCTGACATCGCCTGAAGAAATGCTCCCAGCAGCCGAGGAACATTTTGGTTCTCCACGATGATAGGCAGAGTTTCGGTTTGTATCTTCTTCCCGCCAAATAGACTCAGTGTGCGCTTTGCTGCGAGGGCACCGATCTCCTCGGGCCTGGGCATAGTCTTCCTGGAGACAGCTCCGGCATAGTAGTATCCCATGGGACGCCGATCACCCTCATCCCTGGCTGACATACTTGCACCGACCTGGTACTCCGTGGATTCCCTGTAGCCCTCGAAACCGTTGCTCGACAGCATCACTGATTCACGGTAGCTATCGTATTGCTCTGCTGTGACAGAAATCACCTTGTCTCCGCCCAGGCTGAGGCAGGAATCTTCCATGGTTTTGACTATACTGTGCCTTGCTTCAGGTGTGAGCTGGGCATAGGATGGGTCGAGGATCTGCAGATCGAGCTGTGCCCTGCCTGCATAGTATTTCGGGTCAGGCAGGCTTCGAAACGGATCCTCCGCCAGGAGCTTCGTTGTGGCAACGGCGTTTGAGATGAAAGCCTGCAATGGTTCCTTGCGCAGATCCGAAGTGCTCTGGCCTGAGTAGCGGCCGTTTGCGAAGATTTCGATGAAGAGCCCCCTGCTTGACGCCTCCTTAATGGTCTCTGGTTTTCGTTCCCGATAGCTTATCTCGACAAACCGTTCCCTGCTGATTTGCACCCGGCAGTCATCAGCTCCGGCAGATTTCGCGGCTTTGATCGACGAAGCGGCAAGATCTAACATTTCTTTGTTCATTGTTGGACTCCTTACGCTTTCACGCCACCGACAGTCATCGATTTCACAAGTGTGGTCGGCATACCGAAACCAACCGGAACACCCTGTCCACCCTTGCCACAGGTACCTCCACCACCCCTGTGCATCTGGAGATCGTTGGCAACCATGGTGACGTTTCGCAGCATCTTAGGACCGTTACCCATTATGTTGATGTCTTTGATTGGATTGGTGAGTTTCCCGTTCTCGACCATCCACCCCTGGGACACGTAGAAAGCAAAGTCTCCCTCGCCGATTTTCACCTGTCCGTTGGCGACGTCCTGAACGTAAATCCCCTTGTCCACGCTCTTGATGACATCTTCCGGCGTCGCGGAGCCGGGCAGCATGTAAGTATTGCGCATGCGTGGCTGCACGTAGTGCTGGTAGTTCTGCCGGCGTCCATTCCCTGTGGGTTTCACCTTGTAGTGCCGGGCCGAAATCTTGTCGTGCATGTAGCTGGAAAGAATACCCTTGTCCACCAAGACCGTTTTCTGCCCAGGCGTACCTTCGTCATCAACATTGAGGGAACCTGACAAGTTCGGAATCGTGCCATCGTCAATGATGGTGACAAACGGCTCAGCCACTTGTTTTCCAATCATCGTACAGTACGTAGATACGTTCTTCCTGTTGAAATCCGCCTCCATCCCGTGTCCGATGGCTTCGTGAAGCAGGATGCCTGTGAGACCGGGACCTAACACGACCGGCATCTCCCCAGCTGGAGGTTGAACCGCGTCGAAGAGAACCACTGCCCGGTCCACCGCAGTCTTGGCAACTTCCTCCACCACGGCCGGAGTGTAGTAGGAAAAGTCTCTGCGTCCTCCAAGATTCCATCCTGCCCGTTCCCGCCTGCCGTTCTTCTCCGCAACTACGTTGGCATAAAGGATAACCCTCGGCAGCAGATCCTCAGCCTTCTCTCCGTCGCTGGTCACAACGAGAGTACGCTTTTGCTGGTCTTGAAAACCGGCATTGACCTTGATGACCAGCGGAGACAGGGCAAAACACTTGTCGTTTATCGACTGAACAAGAGGCAGTTTGGATTCAAGCGGGACCAAAGTCAGCGGGCTCTTGAGCGGATAGTAGTCTTCCAGCTTCAGGCTGGCAAACTTCGCGGGGACTCCCTTCCCCTTAGAGTCGGCTATTGTGGCCGCGGTGGAAGCGGCAGCCAGCATCGCATTTTCATCCAGCTCCTGTGTGAACCCGTAGCCAACCTGGTCACCTTTTACCGTTCGAATTCCCACGCCCAGAGCCACATCGCTGTACGCCTGGTTGACCTTGCCGTCCTCGAGTACAACATAATTGCTAATTGAGTGTTCGAAGTACAGATCGGCAAAGTCGCCTCCCTTGGACAAAGCCTTGGCAAGTACCTTCTGACAAAGGCTATCTGTAATGCCGAACTCGGATTCAAAATATCCCTTTGTCCCTGCATAGGCGAGGCCGAGCCAGTCCCTCGACAAACCGGGCGCTACAGCGGCAGCAGCAGCCGTCGTGGCGGCAGTCTTGAGAAAGGTACGTCTCGATACCAACTTCATACGATCCTCCTCATGTTGTGAAGGTTACCGCAAACCGATGATAGAACTTTGAGGGTTCCGCGTCTTTGTGCGCGCGAACGTCACCTCCTCTGTCGTTTCCTCAATGCCCCAAGTGCGGAGCAGAGTAGAATCCGCTTTGGACATCAGCGAGCTAGTCGAACAAGGGCTCGGGCAAAAGCTTATTGATTATCTGACATCCTGGAAGTCATGGCAAGCTGTGATTTTGGCCGGCCATCCAACTGCATAGGGTGATCATGCTGTATTCTCTTCCGTCTCACAGCCGGTGAGACAGCCAGTGCATGATGTTGATGGCGAGCTGGCGGTTGTCATTGCCGGGGGAATTCATTCCGAATTTGCTCCCCTTATAGGTCTGAGCAGTGAGCATCGCCGCTTCGCCGAGAACTACGATCCTTCCTTGTCTGCAAGAGAGTGCAAGTCCCTGTGCTTTGCCTGCGTGCTTCGGCACTATCCCGGTTCCTTCCGGCACGTACTCGATTGCAGAATCCGGAAGCCGCAGGAGAACGGAAGCTTTTGGAGGACCATCGAGCGACTGCCCCGTGAATGTCATTATTCGTTTCACTGCGGCGTCAGCGCTTTCTCCGGATATGATTGGGTGATCACCCAGGCGGCCATTTTCACTTGTGAAGAGCAGAGGATCCGATTGCTCGTTCGGCACCTCGACATAGCCGCCGTTCATCCGGATACCAAAGGCGGCTGCCAGAGCTTTCGCGGATTCTCCGAAGGGGGCGTGATCCGCGATTAGCAGCAGAGATCCGCCCAGTTCCACCCATGAACGAATCACTCGAATCTCATACCGTTTGAATGCTGGCATCTCGCGTGTCTTCTTGACAGGGATCGGGAGGTTGATGCCAAGAATCTGCGGCTTCGTTCCCCCGGCTGCATTCACGATCACAAGGATATTCGTCTTGGCCAGATTTTCGGGCGTGAACTTTCCCTCCCCCTTCACCACATTGTATCCGTTGGCCTTTAGGAGACGAGCGAAAGGACGGTACTTGCCGCCCGCGGTGTGGGCATTGTGGTGGGCTTCGTCGATGACAACCAGCGGATGAGTAGTCGTAAATGCGGGACGGATAACCTTCGGGTCCCATCGGTTGTCCGCTTTCTGCCTCTGGGAGTTCGCGAATACTGCCAACGTCAGAACAGCGGCGAGGATTACGACACCAGCAATCGCAAGGATCTTCTTCATGCCAGCCCTCCGCAGAAACTCACGTTCTAACGGCCCGGATGCGCCAGTCCGCGTGTCTTCATGTCAGAAGCCGTACCAGTACTGTTCCAGTTGGTCTAGCTCGGTGACATTCATGCCTGTCGGGAGCGACGCAAGAAACCATTACGCCTGGATCAGTCGCCACCGGCTTCCGCAGTACAGGGTCAGATCAGTAGTCCTCTTCCCTGTAGATCAGCGGCTCGCACCCTTGCCGGCGACGTTCTGCTGAAACGATGCGTCCCACGATCAACTTCGCGTCACCCCGCTCGTGGACGTCTTCGACCCGGCAGTCGAGTGCTACCGAGCAATCATCCAGTAGCGGCGAGCCGGTCTCTGCCGTGTGCCACCCGATGCTCTCAAACTTGTTTCTGTCGCGGCTGGAATAGCGCCCGAAGAGGTGAGCAATTTTCTGCTGATCGCGCCCCAGCACACTCAGGCCGAACGCGCCAGAAGACAGAATGAGCTTACGCGTAGCGCTCTGGCTTCCAACGCAAATGAGCACGCGTTCGGTGCCGACCTGCGTTGCCCAGGCAACAGCGAGCCCGCCCCGCTTCCCCTTGTGCTCCGCGCACACGACGTTGACCCCGTGCGCAAGCATGTCATGTCTGAGCTTCATTTCCGTCCCCCTATTGAAGTCGTTCGCGCTTGACGTCACGCAGCGGTGGCAACCGCACCGGTACTCATATCCTGGAGACTACAATCTCTTCTTGATCGTCCTCCATGATTCTGTGGTCAGGAAGCTCTCATCCATGTTGAGGACCATCTCTTTGAATCTTCTCGTCGGAGTTGTGAAAGTCAGACTATTCTTTGGCACATGAGGCCGGGCGGAAATATCAAACATACCCAGCACACATCTTGGATTCTCCGACTTTGCTTCGAGATAGGGATAACCCACGATAGACGCACAGCCGGAGCCCATCGGAGCAAAGACCGCCTCATTGTCAGCCCTATCGAAGTTGGCCAAAGTGAAGAGGCCGGAGAGCAGATCGAAGGATGTAAAGAATATGACTGCAAACGGTTCCTCTCCTTTTCCCAACTTGTCCCACCGTTTGAACACAAGATATTTGGCGGGCGCCTTGAACGGTGGGCATCTCTGCATGAATGCTCTTACCAATTCGGGGGATTTCTTGTAGCGCTCGCCATCAATTTCGCCAGGGATACCGTATGATAGGAAATACTCAAAATTGGGCATCAACTGTTGCTGGAAACCGCAATACCTCTTTCCCCCTGAGCAGCCGGGACTTTGTGCGTCATACACAAATGGAAATCCTTTGCGGACGCGCTTGAGATTCCCAATCAAACAGCGGTCGATGTTTTTCGTCTCTTTGATGTTATCTTCACGGGCTTCGTCAGTGTAGAAATAACAGATCGGCAATTCAGCACCCGGAAAATACTTCTTCCATCTGGAGACGAAGAACTTGGAGAATTTAGCGTCCATTACATCACCGTCCCTTTCACAATTGGATCAGTGCAAAACAACAATCATTGTTTCGATGCGGCCGGGAAGAGCTTCGAGCCAGAATCTGCTCTCACAACTCCACGAAAGTGATGCCTGGATTCTCGATGTCTGTTCGCTGCGTTCGCCGGAGTTCCGGGTAGTCAGCCAGGAGCTTGCTTCCAGCGGCTCCGTCGCGGGCAAATTTGTCTCCAGCAAGGCACGATCGTATGCGCTTTGCCTTCAATTGATCCTGAAGAAAACGGCGGACTGCATTACGGAGCTTCCCTCCCCTCCCACTCGATCCCCATCCGTGAATTATGCGAAGCAGTTTGATTTCAGATTGCCTTGCACGATGGATTTCGCATATCAACCGTTCGAGGCCTTCCTCCACGGTCGGCATGCCCGCCTTGAGATTCACAGTTCTAATCTTTTCCCGAGGGGCAGCCACCCAGCGTTGCCCACGTTGCTGAGACCCGCAGAAGCGACAGCGAAGTGAATCCAACGGGATTTCGTTTCCGCAGACTTCGCATTCTTTTGTCTTCATTGTGAACGCTCAGACCGGGGTTTTGGATGCAAATCAGCCAAGCATTGAGAACAAATACCGTCTGTTTGCTCAGGCGTCAAGCGATTAGAGCACTGTTAGCAGGACCAACAGGCGTATGCTGGGGATGGAAGCCGACAGTATCGAAGAAAGATGGGATGTTTCGAAGTTCCCGCTTCAGGGAGATTGGGAGATTCCGTTAGGGAACGTTTCAGAATCCTATCAGATTGGGGAAACCCATCGGCCAAACAAGAGCTCTATCCCTTGACAGCGGGCATATTCATGTCTGTCACCCGGTCATCGACTGTGCTACGGCTGGCATTCCTGAGGTCTCTGCCTCTTCGCCCACATACCTGGGCAGGTAGATCTCTAAGGTCGTCCCGGCGCCCGGTTCGCTGCGAGCGTTTATGAAGCCCTCATTTTGCTTGACGATGCCGTACACGGTGGCCAGCCCCAGACCCGTGCCCCGACCCAGGCCCTTCGTGGTGAAAAAAGGTTCGAAGACGTGCTTGAGGACCTCGTTACTCATCCCCACCCCGGTGTCGCTCAGCGCCAGCAGAACATACTCTCCAGGAACTGACCCTGCGTGCTCGGCACAGAACGCATCATCGAGCACCCGGTTGGCCGTCTCGATTGTGACTTTGCCCACTCCCTTGATGGCATCCCGGGCGTTGACCGACAGGTTGGCCAGAATCTGGTCCATCTGAGAGGGATCAACCCTCACTTTCCAGAGATCGTGGCCCGGCAGCCAGACCAGATCAATATCCTCGCCGATGAGCCACCGGAGCATCTCGAGCATGCCCAACACAGTATCGTTCAGGTCGAGCACTTTCGGGTCAATGGTTTGCTTGCGAGCGAATGCCAGCAGCTGGCGGGTCAGGTTCGCCGATCGCTCCGCTGCAGACTTGATCTCTCTCATGCGTTTGTGCATCGGGTCTTGTTCGGTCAGCCTTGCCAGGGCATTGTCCGCGTTGCCAAGGATCACTGTCAGTATGTTGTTGAAATCATGGGCAACTCCGCCGGCCAACTGTCCCACCAATTCCATCTTCCGGGCCTGGATTAGCTGTGCCTGCAGCTTCTCCCGCTCCGCCTCCGACCGCTTGCGCTCGGTGATGTCCGTGTCAGCTCCTCGATATCCAAGCAGGTTTCCCTTGTCGTCCAGCAAAGGTAGCCCGCTGGTGGCAAGCCATATGGTTTGACCGTTCTTATGCACGTTGCGGTTGATAAATTCCCAAAACGGCTGTTTGGCGGCAAAAGCTGCTAACGCCGCCGCCTTGAGCGCCTCCCTGTCCTCCGGGTGAAAAAGGTCATAGAAATGTTTTTGCAGAATCTCCTCCGGCGTGTAGCCCAGGATCTTTTCGACCACCTGACTGGCATACGTATACTTACCCTCAGCATCAACCTCCCAGATCCATTCCTGAGCGTTGTCAGCAATATCCCGGAACCTTTTCTCGCTAGCCTTCAGCGCCTCCTCCGACCGCTTGCGCTCGGTGATGTCACGCGCGGTGGCCAAAACACCCAGCGTCCGGCCTTGCTCGTCGCGATAAACGGCGGCATTGAAGAGCACGTCAGTAACGCGGCCCGAAACGTGCCGGATCGCCAGTGGATAGTCGCGGACGAAGCCTTCCGAGAACACACGCCGGTAGCTCTCGCGTGCCTTCTCTGGCTCGGTGAAGCAAGCCGAGAAATCCGTGCCGATTAGCTGGGCACTCGGCACGCCAGTGACCCGCACCGAGGCTTCGTTGACATCGGTGATCTTTCCCTCAGCACTGATGGTGACCAGCGGATCGAGGCTCGCCTCAATGAGATTGCGAGCATAGGCGGAGGCCGCGCGCAGCGCTTCCTCCGACCGCTTGCCTTCGGTCCGTAATGTGATCATGTCAACATCTCCTTCATTTATCGCTTCCGGTGGCTTGTTCTTGTGCTCACGGCCACTATGCGACCGACTCAGCAAACTTGCGCTCGGCCGCAGATAACCTCCCATTTTCAGGAGGGCCTGACCGTGGACAACGGAATTATCGTCATCATTCTCATGAAACTTGATGTCACATTTCTGCTGGGAGATTTGCTTCAAATGGTCACGAGATAGAGGGCATAATAAGCGGAACTACATCTGCACGGGGCTGGCTCCCCTCACCCTACCCTCTCCCCCAAGGGGAGAGGATTCAATAAGCCGGGGGCAGTCGCGGTCTCCCTCACCCTTCCCTCTCCCCCAAGGGGAGAGGGAAACACATCTGCTAGAACTCCGTAATGCCGGTGAAGTGGAACTTGCTGATTTTCATGGGTGGAGTCACAACACCCGTTGTGAGCTCTGCGGTCTTTCCAATCATTTCGGCATTACTCAGCATGCCGAGAACACTTTCGTTGAACCTCATGTTCTTGATGCCCCTTGTGAGCTTCCCGTTCTCAATCAAGAATGTTCCATCCCTGGTCATGCCGGTTATGATCGTCTTCTTGGCATCGACAACGCGGTTATACCAGAATCTTGTTATGAGGACCCCTTTCTTCGTCGAGGCAATCATCTCGTCCAATGTTGCGGTGCCCGTTCCAATCACCAGATTGACGGGCATTGGGCCCTCGATGTTCGGCTGCGGCAGGGCATGGCCCGTGGAACGCTTCCCATCTTTTTTTGCGGTGACCAGGTCATAGACCACGTTCTTCGCAACACCATTTTCTATGAGCGCTATCCTGTCCTTTGGAGTTCCTTCGAAATCAAACGGCATTCCATACGTTCCCGCATCAAATGCGTCATCATAGATCGTGACATTTTCGCCCGTAATCTTCTGGCCGAACTTGCCCGCCATAAAGCTCTTTCCTTCCTGGACTGAGAGTGCGCTGAATCCGATCCAGGCAAGAAAAGCCACGAGTTCACTGACGGCATTCGCCTCAAGCACGACAGTGTAGTCTCCGGGCTCTATGGCGACTGGATTCTTGCTCAGGACGGCTTTGTCAATCGCCGCATTCCCGACTTTCTCAGCATCCATTTTTGACACATCGCGCACATTGTGTTCTGCCCAGCCCGAGCTGTCTTCTCCCATCACAGTCACTGTAAAACTGCTGGTCGTTCCGTTGTGAAAGCCGAACAACCCCTTCGAATTTCCGATTGCAATGCCTCCTTCGGAGAAGTCAAAGGCACCTGCCGAATTGAGTTTCTTCTTCTTGCAGTTCTCGACGACCACGGAGATTGCCTTCGCCCGATCCTCGGGTGAAAGCTTGGCCGTCTTGTCGAAGTAGCAGTTCATCTTCGCATATTGCTGCGGACCCTGAAGACCAGGATACTCCGGGTCTTCCTTCTGATGCTTTGCGATTTCTGATGCCCTCATAACTACATCCCTGAGAGCATTCTTTTCGAGACTATTCGTCGAGGCAAATCCAACCTTTTTTCCGAATGCAACCCGTACAGAAAGAGAATGATCTTTGGTTGAGACGTTCTGATGAATCACGTTGTTTGCAAAACGAGTAAGCGCGCTTTGACCGGAGTAGAGGAGCACTTCGGTCTCGCTGGCATCGCTAAACGATATTGCAGATTCGATCATTGCCTTGGCTTCTTTGTTATCCATCTTCACTCCTTGTTGCAGGAAGTCTCCAACACCATACCGCTTCTACTGAAGAACGAAAGAACAGTCAATACGCCTGGAACGACCTCAGTACGCCACACCTACCCTGGTCTTTCTGAATCTGGCCGGCGCGGTACCCTGGGCTGTCCTTGCAGTCTGGGGAGGTTGTCCCTTGCCGCAAGTCGGGGTTCCCCATATCTCCCAGTGGTCTTTGTTGCAGATGGCATCGCATGAGTTCCAGAATTCAGTGGTAAGGCCGGTATAGGTAGGGTTCTTCACCATCGCACCCAGCTTTCCATTCTTTATTTCCCAGCCAATTTCGGTCCCGAACTGGAAGTTGTGCCTCTTGTCATCGATTGACCAGCTTCTGTTCGTGACCATGTAGATTCCGTCATCAGTATCTGCAATCAAGTCATCAAGCGTCCATGTGCCGGGCAGGAGATTTATGCAGGTCATCCTGACAAGCGGGATGTTATGCCATCCGTCGGCCCGCATGGTCCCGTTCGATCTCTGGTTGATTGCCTGGGCGGTCTCTCTCGACGTCATGTATCCAACGAACATCCCATTCTTTATGAGATCGTTCCTCTTGCCCGGGACCCCCTCATCGTCATATGCGAAACTCCCGAGACCGCGGGGCGTCGTTGCGTCTGCCACGATATTCACGATTTCAGAACCGTACTTAAGCTTGCCGAGCTTGTCGAGGGTCATGAAGCTCGTGCCGGCGTAGTTCGCCTCGCTCCCAAGCACCCTGTCAAGTTCGGTCGGATGGCCGCACGACTCATGTATCTGGAGACTCAACTGCGTACCATCAAGAATTAGGGCAGTGACCTTCTGCTCGCACTGCTTTGCCGAAAGGAGGGCGACTGCCTCTTCCCCGATCCTCAGAGCATTCTCCTTGAGCCCGAACCTTGAAATAAGTTCATATCCGCAGGATTCGTACTGCCCGCCAAATGAATTCGGATACGATCTCGTTTGAACTTCGGTTTCGTTCACCGCAGTGGCGGAATAACCGGCCCCGCTCTGGAGGATCCGCTGTTCTATGAGCGAGCCCTCGGAGTTTGCAAAAAGGCAGTCCTCATCCCAGAACTGCATTGTGGATTCCGCGACTTTTACGCCTTTCACCGATCGCAGGATTTGGTCAATAGAAAGAAGGAGTCCTATCTTCTCCTCAAGCGAAACGGTAAAGGGGTCAATCTCAAATGGCGTCTTCCACGTATCAATGTGCTTCCCTTCCGGCGCAAGAATAACGTCCTTGCTCTTGAGTTTTGCGGAGGCCTTGGCGATTCTCACTGCAAGTGCGGTCGCATCTTCAATCTCCGGTTTCGTCACATCCGCACTTGAAGCAAAACCCCATCCCCCGTCAGAAATGACTCTCACTCCAAACCCATAGCTTGATTCCCGTTTCACCGAGACCACTTTCCCGTTCTTGATCTCAATGAGCTCGGATTTGGTCCCTCCAATTCTTATGTCAGCGTAGGATGCACCCTTGACTTTTGCCGAGTCCAGGGCAAGAAGAGCTAGTTCCTTCAAGCCACCCTCCTTTTCTCACGTCCGCACGTGAACGTAGTACAGTCCATTCGGGAGTTCGGCTCCCCGAGATTTCACATTTTCATGAGCGTGAGGCGCGGAGAAGAAATCTAGCGGATTCAAAACTCTCAGTCAATCAGAAGATTGAGCGGATGGGTATATCCGATTCCCGGATGGGGCGGAGATGTTCCCAACAGTTGCGGGCTGAAATGGCGTTGGAGCGAACATGGTGAGATTCTTGGGGTACCCGGCCTGGTGGAAAGCGAGCGTCCCCAGTTAGGGGCGAGTTTGCATGTCTGAGGCCGCAGGCCGAGTTTGCGAACTCGAGCGAGCGTGCCGGGACGGGTCAAGAATCTACGCCAGGAGCGGAAACGCTCATTTCAGTCCGACAGGAAATAGGTGACTGTCACTATTTTCCAACGGCTTGACAGGCGGAAACGATTGCGAGGAAGGAGTCGCCCTTGAGACTCGCGCCGCCGACAAGAGCGCCGTCTATATTGGGCTCTCTGAAGAGATCTTTTGCATTATCGGGTTTCACACTTCCGCCGTATTGAATTCGAAGGAGCGCGGAAATAGCTTCATTGTATATCTTGCCGATCAGTTTTCTGATAAACGCCTGCGTCTCGTCGGCGACGTCGGGGCTTGCCGTTCTGCCGGTCCCTATCGCCCAGACCGGCTCGTATGCAATTACCGTCTTGAGGACCGATTCTTCTGCAATGCCTGCGTAGGCAGCCTTCACCTGTCTCTCAAGAACCTGTTCGGTTCGGTTCTGTTCCCTTTCTTCAAGCTCTTCACCCACGCAGAGTATCGGCTTCAATCCGTAGGCCAGGCTTGATTTGGCTTTCAGGTTGACCATCTCATCAGTTTCGCCAAAAAACTTCCTTCTCTCGGAATGGCCGACTATTGCGTACCTGCAGCCCGCATCAACAAGCATTGGGGGGGAGACTTCCCCCGTGAATGCGCCCTCCTTCTCCCAATGGACGTTCTGCGCACCAAGAATCAGGGGCGTTCCGACAATGACCTCAGAGACTCTGGAGAGCGCGGTGAAGGGCGGAAAGAGGACAATCTCAACTTCCTGGAACAGGTTTATGCCTTCCTTCAGACTCCTGGCAAGCTGCGCCGCTTCCTTCCCGGTCTTGTACATCTTCCAATTTGCTGCGACTATGGGCTTTCTCTGCGAAACTCGCACTATTTCTCCCCGGATGAAATTCTTAGCTATACGCTCCTGTCGGTTAGCGCCGCCACCCCGGGAAGCTCATTGCCTTCAAGGAACTCTAGTGACGCTCCCCCACCTGTGGATACATGGGTGACCTTGTCCTTGACTCCTGCCTTGGAGATCGCGCTTGCAGAATCTCCTCCGCCTACGACAGTCATGACGCCCCGTTCCCCGAGCTTGCCAAGGGCTTTTGCAGTGGAAAGCGTGCCCTCAGAGAATTCGGGAATCTCAAAGATCCCGAGAGGTCCGTTCCAGAAAATCGTCTTTGCCAAGCCAAGGCGTTTTGAGAACTCCTCTCTTGACGCCGGACCGATGTCAACTCCGTAAACATTGTCCGGAATTGCCTCACAGCTTACTGCCCGCGCATTGACGGCTTTCTCGAGCGACTCTGACACCACACAGTCGCTTGGCATGATAAGATCCGTTCCCGCTTTCTTTGCCTCCTTCATAATCTCGAGGGCCACATCAAGACTCTTCTCTTCGAAGAAAGACTTCCCGATTGTCTTGCCGTTTGCCTTGAGAAACGTGAACATCATCGCTCCGCCAATAATGAGCATGTCCAGTCTTCCAAGGAGGTTTCTTATCATCTTCACCTTATCGCTGACCTTTGCGCCGCCGATTATTCCGGCAAACGGCCTCTCCGGATTTTCGAGCAGCCTTCCAAGATTTGTTATCTCCTTTTCCATCAGGAAGCCGGCAGCGCTCTGTTTCATGAACCGCGTCACTCCGACCGTGGACGCATGCGCCCTGTGGGCAGTGCCGAAGGCATCATTCACATAGAGTTCCCCGTGCTCGGCGAGACTGGCTGAGAACTTCTCGTCATTCTTCTCCTCCTCCTTGTAGAATCTCAGGTTCTCAAGGAGAAGAACCTCGCCATCCTTGAGGCCGCGCGTGGCTTTCTTCGCATCGGCCGAAATGCAGTCGTCTGTGAACGCAACAGGCTTGCCGAGGAGGCCGGCAAGCCGTTCCGAAACCGGCTTCAAACTCATCTCAGGCACCTTTTTTCCGTCGGGCCTCCCGAGATGCGAAGTGAGAACAATTCGTCCACCCTTCCCGGCCATATACTTGATGGTCGGGAGCGAGGCAACTATCCTCGTGTCATCCGAAATGGAACCGGTTTTCGCCAGGGGAACATTGAAATCTACCCTGGTGAATATTCTTTTTCCACGAATGTCCAGGTCGCCCACCCTGATTTTGTTAAGTTTCACGCCAGTCTCCTCCGGCTCAAACCAATGGCCTCTTGATCATATCTTCCTGATCAGTTCAACAAGCCGCTCTGAGAAACCCCACTCATTGTCATACCAGGAGAATACCTTGACCATGGTTCCGTCCATGACCATGGTTAGGCCCGCATCCAGAATCGAAGAATGCGGGTTCCCGATTATGTCCGTCGAAACAATCGGATCTTCGCAATAGCTCAGTATCCCCTTCAGCTCCCCTGATGCAGCTTTAGAAAGGGCCGCATTTACTTCCTCGCGAGTTGTCGCTTTCTTCACTTCGACAAGGAGGTCCACAATCGAGCCGTCGGCGACGGGGACCCGTATGGCCACACCGTCCAGCTTTCCCTTGAGCTCGGGTATGACGAGCCCTATCGCCTTCGCCGCGCCCGTTGTCGTCGGAATCATGGAAACGGCGGCGGCTCGTGCCCTTCGAAGGTCCTTGTGAGGAAGATCGAGTATTCTCTGGTCGTTTGTGTACGCGTGGATTGTGGTCATAAGACCTCTGACTATCGTGAAGTTGTCATTCAATACCTTTGCAACCGGAGCCAGGCAGTTAGTCGTGCAGGATGCGGCCGACACGATATGGTGCTTTGTCTTGTCGTACCGTGTGTCGTTGACGCCGACGACAATCGTGAGGTCAACATTCTTTCCAGGCGCAGAGATTATGACTTTTCGCGCCCCGGCACTCAGATGCTTTGAGGCGGAATCTCTGTCAGTGAATAGCCCCGTGGATTCGACCACAACATCGACACCAAGGTCTTTCCACGGAAGTTCGGCAGGGTCTTTGACCTTGAGGACCTTTGTCTTCCTTGCGCCGACCGAGATGAATTCACCCTCAGCCGAGACGCTCTGGTCCAGGACGCCATGGACAGAGTCATATTTGAGAAGATGTGCCAGGGTCTTCGAATCCGTCACATCATTCACGGCGACGATATCGATGTTCCGGTCGTTGAGCACAGCCCTGTAAAGCAATCGTCCTATCCTTCCGAATCCGTTTATTCCAAGCTTGACCGCCATCTTTATACCCCCTTGGTGAACAGAATCGTCTATGCCGCCCCTGAGCTGCCGAAGAGCCGCATCTTGAACTTGACCACCTGTTTCACTAAAGACTTGCCCGGGGCGAGGATCTTCCTGGGATCGAACTCTGCGGGCTTAGTACTCAGTGTCTCCCTCAGTCCCGCCAGAAACGCGAGCCTCAAATCAGTATCAATGTTTATCTTCGAGACTCCTTCCTTTATCGCCATCTTTATGCTCTCGTCAGGGACGCCCTTTGGCTTTCCGAGAGTTGCGCCGAAGGACATCGCCTTTGTTACGAATTCGTCCATCACTCCAGAGGCGCCGTGCAGGACAAGAGGCACAGAGACCTTCGCCTTTATCTCCCTTATCCGTTCGAGCGCAAGGACAGCTTCCCCTTTGAATTTGTACGCCCCGTGGGACGTACCGACAGAGACTGCGAGCGAATCAATCCCGGTGAGATCAACAAACCTTCTTGCCTCGTCTGGATCAGTGAGTGTCGCGTTTCGCTCTTCGACCGAAACAAGGTCCTCAATTCCCGCCAGCCTTCCGAGCTCGCCTTCAACCGACACGCCCTTGCTTTTTGCTATCTTGACGGCCTCTTTCGTGAGCGACACGTTCTCATCGAAAGGATGTTCGGAACCATCCAGCATTATCGATGTAAAGCCGTGCTCGACGCATTTCTCAATCAGTGCCATGTCCTTTCCATGGTCGAGGTGCAGCGAAAAAGGAATCTTTGAGCTCCCGGCAATGGATCTCGCCAACGCAACAATCGTCGGAAGACCGGCGTACTTCACCGCGCCTTCAGAGACCGCGAGGATGGCAGGTGAGCGCTCTTCTTCGCCAGCCTCCACGATGGCCTGCAGGAATTCCATGTTGTTGAAATTGAAGGCGCCAACCGCATAGCCGCGCTTGCGTGCCTCGTTAAGAATTTCTCTGTTTGTGGTAAGAGCCATGTTATTGCCCCGGAGTATGTCTGACATTTGAGCAGTGTCAAGGCCCTGCTATTGCGGTTTCGAAGTGAAACCGGCTATCCGAAGAAGACTTTTGCTATTTCAAAGAGGTCTTTGTCAACTGTCTTAAGGTTCTCTATCGCCTCAATAAGCGGGACGGATACAATCTTGTTTCCCCGCAGACTCACCATCTTTCCGAATTCTCCCTTCATGATGAGGTCAACTGCTGCGACGCCAAACCTCGTTCCGAGGATTCTGTCAAACGCCGACGGCGTACCTCCCCTCTGGATGTACCCGAGCATGCTGTAGCGCGTCTCAAATCCAGTTTTGTCTTCTATCAGTTTCGCAACTATGGCCCCGACTCCCCCAAGCCTCACATGCCCGAAGGGATCCGGTTTCTCATCCTGGACAACGTAACCTTGAGTCCCCTCAGCTTCAAGCCTGAATCCCTCGGCCACAACAACTATGCTGAAATCCTTTCCTCTTTCATGCCTCTCGACTATCAGCTCGCAAATGTGGTCAATGCTGACCGGCTCCTCCGGTATCAGGATCACATCTGCGCCCCCTGCTATCCCCGCCTCGACGGCAATCCACCCGGTATTCCTTCCCATCACCTCAACAACCATGACCCTGTTGTGCGATTCTGCCGTAGTATGAAGCCTGTCAATTGCCTCCGTCGCAATGTTTATCGCCGTGTCAAAGCCGAACGTGTAATCCGTCCCGGAGAGATCATTGTCAATGGTCTTGGGAACGCCGACAACTTTGACGTCACGCTTGTAAAGCTCGTTTGCCACGCCGAGCGTGTCTTCCCCGCCGACAGCAATCAAGGCATCAATCTGAAACCTCCTGAGGTTCATAATAATCTTCTCCAGTCCTCCATCAATCCTCATCGGGTTCGTCCTTGAGGTGCCGAGAATGGTGCCTCCCTTCGGCAGTATGCCCGAGACCGACGAAAGCCCTAGCTCCTCGATGTGACCGTCCATCAGGCCCTGCCACCCCAATCGTATTCCAAGAGTAGTCCCACTATGAATCTTCAGTACTTTCCGGACGACTGCCCTAATAACTGCGTTCAGACCGGGACAATCTCCCCCGCCAGTCAGAATGCCAACTCTCATGCGGCGATCCTCCATTGTCTTTCGGGTTGAAAGCCAGGACGTTCCGATAGCATCCAGAGACTAGTGTCGTGTCCCGGAAATTCCTTGTCTATGTCTTTGCCCCGCGACACGACACTTTCATAGGGGCTTGTTACCCCTCTGACGCTTCAGGATG
>JASEGR010000050.1 GCA_030017955.1 Candidatus Eisenbacteria bacterium | reverse complement strand
GAGGGGCGAGAAGCCCCTATGAAAGTGTCGTGTCCCGGGGCAAAGACATAGACAACGAATTTCCGGGACACGACACTAGCTCCCACCTCTCCTCCATCAGGAGAAAGAACAGAAAGTGCGGGCGGCTGGAAATCCTGTGCCTGAAGAAGCCACGACATAATACGTTTCATCACTTCAGTCCTGTTGTTCGGATAGGTCCCGTTCGAAATAGCCTCGAATGGAAAAGCAAGAAACACGAGCTTGTACGGCGCCGTTCCGGTAGCCGGGAACCGAAGTGCGCCGGGATGCCCTCTCGAGTTGATGAAAACTGGAGCAGACTTTGAGTCGGGCGTAATGTCATCAGAATAGTTTGGGAAAGGATAGCTCATGGAAAGACTGAGCCCGTCAGAGATCGGATCTCCATCAATCCCTCCCTCAAGAAAACTCCAGGTGTCAAATTCCACAGCCGACACATGCAGACAATTCGCTGCAAAGTACTCAAACCGCTCGGCCAGGTAGTCCTGCGATGAAAGTAGAAGAGATCCACCGTTGTTCAGGTACTGCTCCTGCGCTCGCTCGTCATTTCCATCCAGTGTGAAAGAGACATCATAAGAAGTGAACCATATGACCGCCTTGTACCATCTCATCTCGGAGAATGGCGGAGTCCCTGCGGCTTTTCTGTTCCACACGCGAGCAGGAATGCCCACTGCGCTGAGCGCATCTTGGTAGAAGATCTCATAGGATGCGCCGCTGTCGTCATCAACCAGCAATACGGTGGGAAAGCCTATGCCAATTTGAAATGTCGATGTGGTCTCGTAGCCTGCAGCAGTGATGTGCAGATCAAAGCTGGCTATTCTTCCTTTTAGGGCCCAGTCGGCCACATGAAACGAATATGGAGTCAGCGACGTCCCGGTTTCACCGGTGTTGAGATTTGAAAACTGAGCATAGGAGCTCTGAACAACGATTGCCGAGTCGGCCGTGGAAAGTGTAGCTGCTACTGAGGATATTGCCGTGCCATAGTTCTTGATAACGACAGACATTGAGACTGTTTCGCCCGGGTCTGCCATACCGTTATTGTTGCCTGATGAATCAGCGATCGAATGCCGGTAGTACTTGGCAAGAGGAGTCGAAAGCCAGCCAACATGGCCCGGGGTGTAGGCGCACAGTGTCCATGAGTTGTTTTTCATCATGCAGTTCACCGACTGATGATTGCAGTATTCGCAATTCCGGATTTCAACACCGTGGCTGCAAAGTCCGCAGCTTGTGCACCCTCCGTACCCTGCCTCCCACGAAGCATGTATTATTGGCTCATAGCCGGTCTGGCATCTCGAGTCAGTCGGCGGATAGTTGATGATCATGAACGTTAGGGCTCTGCCGTAGTTTGACGCCTGACCCACCCACCAGTTCAATCCCTGAGCCGCCCTGTTAACGGTCTGCTGATACGCAGCAGTTGACCACGAGTATGTGTTCGGATCTCTCGTGCCGTCACTCTCCACAAAAAACAAGGTCACGGCGACAGTTCCCATCATGTCATCGCTGTTACACTGCTCGCTGAGAGGCGAAAGAGAAGGCATTTTCTCAAGGTTCTTCCTTATGGCGGGCCAGTCCGGTTCAGGATGAGGCCGGGCGTCATCCAGGATAGGTCGGGAGTTCGTTTCTTCTTCAGAGATGTTCTTTGGGGCGACACCGTAGCGCTCGCGTGCGAGAAAAGAATCAAAGAAGTTAAGTCCTGCCTTCTCCGGGGCGTCTGCGAAATTAAGAACTTCCAGTGGAATCTCTGTCCGGAAGATTGATTCAACACCCGGCTCCCGGAGGAGTCTCTCTTCCGCGTTTGCCGGAATCCAACCGGTAAGGACTCTAGGGGGAAAATCAGCGCAATCGTGCAACCTTCCTCTTCTGCGATTCGACGAATCTCAACGGCCGATGTCTTACTCTCTTTTGAGAGAAGTATAAGAGCGTAATCGTTATCAGACAGGGATGATTCCAGGGAAAAACAGCCACAGCCGAGCGTTTTCAGGCCACGTCACATAGTCCCGATGCTCGAAAAAGAGCCAGGCCATCGGAAATCGTCGAAATTTGGGGCTTTGCAGTGCACGGAATGGTGCATCAAATTTGGTGATGTGTCCCCGAATTCATTTATCCCTGACAGCGGAGGACACACCGGGGGCAAAAGAAGCGCTTTCCTCTATGTCTTCCCAATTGTCTTTGAACCACTTTATTGCATTCCTCAATCCTTCTCTGAAGTCTGTCCCGGGCTCATATCCAATCAGGGACTTTGCCTTCTTGGTTGAAGCGAGGAGCCTGCTTTTCGTATCCCATTTTCTCTTCTGAATGAACTTCACTCCCGCCTTGTTTCCTACCGCTTCATTGATCATATTCGCAAGTTCGATTATCTTGGTCTCTCTCCCCGAAGCGAGGTTGAACTCTTCTCCGACCGCGGCCTCGAAATATCCGGCCCTCAGCAAGCCGTCAACCAGATCACCCACGTAGGTGAAATCCCTTGTTTCTTCCCCGGTGCCGGTGATCGGCAGAACCTGTCCCTTCATCGCCCAGTAGATAAAATTGGGAATCACATTTCTGTACTGCCCGGGAACTTCACCAGGGCCGTACGAGTTGAAGAATCTGGTTTTCACTACTTTGAGACCATAGTGATTTCTGAAGAAATTGCAGTAGAGCTCTCCGAGCATCTTGGTTATCTGATATGGGGAGCTCAGGTTCAGCGACATGAATTCCTCTGTCAGAGGAAGCGGCGCAGAGCTGCCGTAGATAGAGCAGCCGGACGATGCATAGACAAATTTCTCGACTTTGTTGAAATGAGAGTATTCAAGAAGTCTGAGTGTTCCCATGCCGTTGACTTTCAGGTCTCTCTCGGGATAATCCACTGAGTTCTGATTCGCAAAGAATGCTGCCAGATGAAAGACATACTTGGGCTGTTCAAAAAAGACCCTTTTCAAACAGACATCATCCGTCACGCACCCTTCTACAAACATGATGTTGTTCCGGCTTGGAATATTCCAGGTGTAGCCGGATGAAAGGTCGTCCAGAATAACCACCATCCTGGCATTGGCATCCGACAGGGCCCTGGTGAGATTGGTTCCGATAGCCCCCGCTCCGCCAGTAACAAGGATTACCTGCCCCTCATAGGATTTTCTGTAGTCATCGCTCATTGTTCCCCCGCCAATCTAGTGTCGTGGACACTAATCTCCGGACTGTCATCTCTGAACGAGCACGGAGTCAATAGTATTCTCAAAATCTTTCACAATTGTCTTCAGGGAAAGATTCTTCACGGCATACTCACGGCCGTTCCTCCCGAATCTTTCACACGCATCTCTGTTTTCTGCAAGGAAAACGATTTTTCCGGCGAGTTCCTCAGGATTTTCGGGCTCAACACAGATGCCACATCCAGCCTTTTCTATCAGTTTCGGAGCATCGCCGTCCAGAGGCACGCTCGCAAGCACCGGCCTCGCAGCAGCCATGATACCAAGAATCTTAGAAGGGACAACCGGAGTTTTCACTTTGCTGTTCAGAGTCACGAGCCCCACATCCCAGGAAGCTACCACATAAGGATACACGGACTTTGGCTGCATCCCCAGAAACCTGACATTTTTCAATCCAAGCTCACTGACCCGGTCTTCCATCTTCTGTTTCTCGATTCCATCCCCGACTATGAAGAATTCGATATCTTTTCTCCCCCTAAGTATGTTCGCCGCCTCTATCACGGTCAGAGCTCCTTGTGACATACCAAGAGTCCCTGCATACCCAACGACGAATTTCCCGTCGAGGCCATAACGTTTCTGGAATTCATTATCCTTGGGCAGAGGTTTCATTTCGTCTGTATCTATCCAGTTGTGCAGAACCTTGACTTTTTTCTCGTCGATTCCCTTCGCATGCACAATGTGGGCTTTGTTCCCACTCGAATGGACGGTAATCAAGGCTGCCTTCCTGTAGCATAGTCTTTCCATGGATTCAAGAATGCGTATCCCCAATCTGTTCTTCAAGATTCCCTGGTCGATGTAGCATTGCGGGTGCAGGTCCTGGACGTTGAAGATGAAAGGGGTTTTCCGGAATATCTTCAATAGCCAGGCGCTAATGCCCATGAAGAGCGGCGGTGAATAGACGCAAACGATGTCGGGTTTTGCTGCAATCAAGCCGCCCACAAATGTTGTGAGCGGAACAGTCAGATGGCCCATGGCCAGCTTGAGATTTCTGGGACCGACCAAGGGAAAAACCAGTCTTATGACTTCAACTCCATCAAGGTCTTCCCTCATATAGAGCTTGCCGCGGTATTTGTCAGGAATGCTCGCCAGGTTGTACCAGGGAAAGCTCGTTACGACCGTCACGTTGTGACCGTTGGAAGTCAATCCCCTGGCCAGCTCAAAAAATAGGTTCGCTGAGGTACCTATTTCCGGCGGGAAGTATCTCGACAGAAGAAGTATGTTTAGCTTATTCCCCACTCGCTCAAACTCACCTTTACAGCTTCGCCTTTGGTTATGGATTCCTCTATGGCAAAGGTGGCCGCAGTTGTGGCAACAATGGACCTGAAATCTATTGGAGAAGGTCTCCCGTTCCTGATGGCGTCGCAGGCAGCCCTGAGCTCTCCGACATGTCCTCTGTCAACCTCGAGAGATCTTTTTGATCTTCTCTTCCCGGAACGAACGAATTCAATGTTCTTGAAGTTGTCTATCACGCAAACCGAGTCACCCGCGAACACCTGGACTTCTTCCCTCGGAAAGGACTTGTCGCCATTGGATGCATAGGTAATACCGGCCACGGCTCCGTTATCCATCTGCATGGACACTGTAAGACTGTCCCTCAACCCCTTTGAAGATTCAGTACAGCAGGCAAAGACCTTTTCCGGCAGTCCGCCGGTAATGGCCTGGGCTAGATCCACAAAATGGCACACTTCGCCTATTATCCTCCCGCCCCCCTCATCTTTCTTGTGGACCCAGGACTCCTGACTGATAAAACCGGCATTGCATCTGATTTGCACAACGCTTGCGTCCCTGCTCTTCTTCACAAATTCAATGCACATCTTCGTGGTCGGAGCAAACCTCCTGTTGAAACCAACCATGAGGAATGGATTAGACCCACTGGCGACGAGCGAATTATATGTGCCTGCAATCTCTCTTAGCTGGTCACCCCTGATACACAGCGGCTTTTCAACAAAGACCGGCTTCCCGCTCTTCAGTGTCTCGCATACGAGCTTGTAGTGCGAATCGTGCCTCGTAAGCACGAAAACGAGATCGATATCATTATCCCTCAAAATCTCCAGGTAATCTGAGGCAGTGTACCTGAATTTCTTCAAATCTGCAGTGACCTTCGCATTCAACCCCCGGGAGTCTGTCACCGCTGCGAAATCCATATCCGGAACTTTTTTCATTGCCGGGAGCAGTGTCCCGCGGGCAAAAAGCCCGGCTCCTATCACTCCGACGCGAACCTTACCTGAACCCCTGTCCGCATGAACACGGCCGCTTTCTGCGCTCTCTATCCTGCCGCGCGGACTCTCCATTCTCGCCACAGGCTTGTCTCGTGTCTGATCTTTCTCAGGATACTGAAGCACCACGCCTAATGCGGATTCCTTCCCAGACATCAACATTTCATAGGCCTGGAGCGCCTTTTCAAATGGAAACCTCTGGGTCGTGAGACAGTCGAGCTTTATCGAACCAATAGAAACCATCCTCAGGAACTCTTCCATGTTGCGTTGAGCGGTCCACCTGGCGTAGGCCACCGGATACTTAAAGCCACGCTCTTCGTAGTCAAGGTCATAGAGTCCCGGACCCCAGGCCCTTGAGACGGCAAATTCAAGTTCCTTCTCGTAGAAAAGTTGTCTTGGAACATTGAGTCCGACGAGCCCGCCGGCAATTATCCTCCCGCGCTCTCTCGCCATCCTGGCGGCCTGAATCAATGGTTCATCACTGTCAACAGAAGCCAGGATAATGACTGCATCAAGGCCGTCATGGCCCGAGAACTCTCTTGCCGCAGCTATGGGATCATCCTTGCCTGCCACTGCGACTCTCTCTGCTCCGCTTCGGAGGGCAAGCTCGCATTTCCAATCCACTACATCAATTCCCAGGACATGACAACCCGCGGCTCTCGCAATCTGAACGGCTATCTGTCCGAGCAGTCCCAGTCCGATTATTCCTATTTTGTGGCCGAACTCCGGCCGCGCAAGCCGTACCGCCTCCATTGCGATACCGCCTACGGCAACGTAGGAGGCATCTTCAAACGAGACATTATCCGGAATCTTCGCACAGAGGTTTGAGGGAACCGCGTTCCATTCGGCGTGCGAGGCATGACCGCTCCCGCTGCAGCCCACTCTGTCTCCAACCCGGAAATCACCCTCTCCCTCGCCTACAGACTGCACGATCCCGGCGCAGGAGTACCCGAGCGGCACAGGCATATCGAGTCTTGCCTTTGACTGTCTCCACGCCTCCATGAGTCCTTCCTGCTTTACCTTGTCGATGACCTGTTTCACCCAATCAGGACGCGCGAGGGCTTTCCCCAGGAGACTCTTTCTGGCCACATCTATCATTGCCTTCTCGGTCCCGACAGAGACAACGGAGGCCATTGTCTTCACAAGAAGTCCTTTCTGAGACGCAATCATCGGGACTTCAAGCATCTCCAGGCTTCCATTGCTGTAATTCTGAGCGAGAACCTTCAAGGTCAAACCTCCCTCGGGGACTAAGACATTTATACCCCATCAGGATTCAATTCACAAACGAATCTTTTGAGCGGCCGGTGCCGGCTTGAGCCCTGCAGAGACAACCACCGAGTCCGCCGGGACGAGGAACCCTCCTGGTCAGACCTGTCTGCAGATGTCGAAACAAGAGAGCTTTTTACTTCAAATAGCGCATGAGATAGGAAAAGTTCTTCCGCAGCGCGGGGCCCTTCTTCGTCAGAACGATCAGTCCGAGGACGACATAGACCGCACTGTAGAAGTATCTTGCCTCGAGGGTGGGGAAGAACAATTGAGTTGCAAAAAGGGCAAAAAGAACGAGTGCCTCCCACAGGGATATGGTCAGGTCTGCGATCACTGCGAGCGCAAAGAATGATTGACAAGCGGTAAGAAGGACCTCTTCCCGCGGCCTGGGGTCAAGAGGAATGTGACCCATCTTCCCTTGTGAGAGACTGAATGCAATAGGAAGGGAGGAGACAAGAAGAGTCCACTGGTTTATCTTGGAAGAGATAATTGCCGTCATCGCGGCAGTCCCAAACCCGCGAGCAGCAAAATATGCCACGACGATAATCTCGGGAGACTCAGAGGCAAGCGGTGCGATCCATTGGATGAGTAGGAATTCATCTATGCCCATCCTTTTCCCGACAGCGATAAGCCCTTCGGCAAAAGGCTTTGTTGCGATGACGATGACGAATGCAGCGAAAAGAAACAAAATGAGCGTAGCTGATACTCTGAAGCGCCTTCGAAGGCCCGAAAGAATCTTTGCAGGACCCTCGACTTCGGGTTCCCTTAACGGTCCCTTGAGAGTCGTCCATATATAAGCACAATACGTCAGGACGAGAAAGGCAGTGTCCCAAAGGGAGATCGTGCTTTTTATCCAGAGAGTGAAACAGTAGACGGTCGGGATTGCCAGGAAACAGAACTCTATCGAGAGTTCGTCTTCGAGAGTAATTCTGCGCTCTCTGTAATCAGACCTTGCCCCGTGTGCGTGAGCATGACCCGAGGACCTCTTGTTACCCGGCCTCAGTGACCACCATGCAAGAACCGCTGTGAGTGACCATCCCACACCTACAAGGAGCCTATTGCCGCCGGTCATGTTCGCCGACACAAGAGGAATGTACGAAGGCGAGTCCCCCGCCCTCCACGCAAGATAAATATCAACGGCATATTCAGGGAGAACAGCAATAAGGGCGACTGCGGCCATGGCAACCGAGCGGGGCACGTCGAATTGTGCAACCTCGGCCGCCCAGGAAATAAGAAACGCAGCTCCGATTATGGCCAGACCGCTGAGCGCGACCTCCCATCCCGGATCCAGATGGAGGCCTGCGTATTTGGCCACAATCCAGGGAACTGTGGCCAGAACGGCCAGGAAGAGAAGGAAGAGGTTGCGTCCGACCTGTGTCTCAGTCGTATTCATCGTTCAGCCGACAATCACAGATAGCTAATGTGCAGGCGCGGTCCGACGCGGCCTTGCGTTCCACAGGAAGAGCATCAGCACAGCTCCTATCGCCGAGAAGCCAATCATTGAAGGTCCCCAGGTGCCCCATCCGTACGTCTGCAGAAGCCAACCCATGCCTGTGCCGACTGCGGCCCCGCCTATGTATTGCATGCCGTCGAACATTCCTGCCGCAGATGCGGCGGCACGCTTACCCCCGAAATCCATCGATGCCGTCCCGGAGAGCATTGAATGAACCATGCTGATGGCAAGTGAATTCAAGACGAACGCGGCATGTGAAATCTCCTTTCTGCCTACCGCCGTGGAGCATGAGATGAAGACTCCCGCCCCAAAGCATGTTGGCGGCGGGGGTCAATTTCCATCATCCTTTCCGCTCTAATACCGCGAAACATGGTCACGTGGACCGGCGAAGACTGTAATCCCGCCGAAGAGCAGCAGAAATTGCGCGGGCATGTCCACGCAAGCTAGCACAGGCGGTGGGAACCGTCAACCGAATGCGGGGCAGATCTGTAGTGAACGCTTCTGCTCACGGGGGAGTGATGAAAAAGCCGCTGCCGGAACCGGCGGCCCGGCCCCAGACCCGTCAAATTCCTTCTGAGAATCCGCGTCTACTTCTTTTGGTATCCAGCCGTCAGAATATCGAGCTGTGTTCGCCAATGCCAGGCGTTTTCGATTGCGTCCAGATATCCAAGCTCCACTCCCTGTTCCTGGATGAAGCTCGACAGAAGGTCTGTTATGCCGACTTCTCCAACTTCATACGAACGAATGGCCGCACGAAGGGCGCGGCGCGACACCGGCAATGCCGATCCCTCGAAATTGCCGAGTGTATTCAAAGCCGCGTCAAGAGAAAGAGATGCCTCTGTCCACCTCGTCGCCCACTCGCGGCGCGCACTCTCGCTCGAGGCAAGAGCTTTCTCAGATTCCCCGCGGGCCTTCTGGATATCTCCGCGTTCTCCCAGCATGTACCAAACAGGCAGGGAGAACCCCAATTCCCCTCCCCAGAATTTCTCGTTCGAAGCCAGCTGTCTGAATATCCTAACTTCGATTCGGGGCAGCCATGCAAGCTTCTCTGCTGTAAGCCAACTTCTGGACGATTCGCCCAGGAGCACGGCCCTCTTCACAAAGGCGCTCTCATCTTCAAGGTCAGCGTTCTCAGGATTCGCGAGCTCTTCCAGCGCGGGTTTCGCTAGAACAATACCGGGTTCAAGCTGTGTTCCGATCAACTGCTCAAGTTGAGTCACGGCAACCCGGAGTCGCAGTTGAGCCGCGGCGTGCTCTCTTGCAAACTGCTCCTTCTGCACTGTGAGGCGGTCCTTTTCGAGACTTGTGATTTCCCCGACGGCCTCTCTCTTCTCTCCGCTTCTTGCCAAAAGCTCTGCCGCATTCGCCAGAGAGTCGGCGGCGACGGCCCGCAGACCAGACAGCCACGCCCTGACGAACGTCATCCGAATCTCGCTTCTGGACGCGGCCTTCGCCAGCTCAGTATTCGACTCGGCAGACTGGGCGGCCAGAGCCATAGCCCGTGCCCGGAAGATGGTAACTACCGGGAACTCCAGGCTCTGTCCAATCCCTATCCTTTGTTCGCCGTAGTTCGAGATCCCCAATCCCCTTGGCACTTGCTCGTTCTCTATACTTGCGATTGGCGACGCCGGGCTGACAGTCCGCCAGAAATCTCCCCGGGCCACGTTAAGTCCGCCACGTGCAAATCGAAAGTCCGGATGTTTTCCAAGACCCAGGGATACGGCGGTATCAATGGTCAGGGTGTCACCCATGGACGACCGGAGAGGCATAAGTGCCGAAAGAAGCAGAACTGCAGAAACAAAACGTATGATTCTGTGAGGTTTTGACATACGTCAGATCTCCGAGACGCTCTTCTTCCCGAAGAGCGAGTAGAGCACCGGCAGCACTATGAGCGTCAGAGCAGTGCTGGTTAGAATGCCTCCCACTACGACGGTCGCTAACGGACGCTGCACTTCTGCTCCCACTCCGCGCGATAGAACCATCGGCACAAACCCGAGGGAGGCAACGAGGGCAGTCATGAGTACGGGCCGCACCCGCGCAAGACCGCTCTCTCTTATGGCTGAGTTGAATTCCATTCCGTCGGCTCTGTACCTCTTTATCGTTGAAACCAGAACAAGACCGTTGAGCACGGCGATGCCTGAGAGGGCGATGAACCCTACTGCTGCCGAGATTGAGAGGGGCATCCTCCCAACCGCCAGCCCGGCCACTCCCCCCATAGCCGCGAAAGGCACCCCGCTGAATATTAGTATCGCATCCCGCACTGACCTGTAACTCCAGTACAGGAGGCCGAAGATGAGAATCAGGGCCACGGGAACCACTATCAAAAGCCGCGCCCTCGCCCGCTGCATATTTTCGAACTGCCCCCCGAACCGGACGAAATAACCCGGAGGAAGAGTAATCTCATCCGACATCTTTCTCTGGAGCTCAGCGACGAAGGAACCTGCATCGCGACCCCTCACGTTGCACTGTACTACAATGCGGCGTTTTCCCCACTCACGCGTAATGGTAGAAGGCCCCTCCGAGATTCGCGGAGTCGTGACGCGGTCAAGAGTTATCAATTCACCCGACCCTGCCTTCAGTGGAATTCGCTCGATGTCTTCGGGAACTCGCCGGTAGTCCGGGTCGAGCAGCACTGCCAGGTCATACCGCTTCTGGCCTTCATAAACCTCCGCGCTCTTGATACCGCCGAAAATCTCCACATAGTCGAGCACATCCTCTGCTGTGAGGGCGAAGCGCGCGAGCCGGCCCCGGTCTATCTCGAGCTCAAAATTCGGCTGTCCGGTCATCTGTTCGACAGCGACATCTGCGTTTCCGGCCACACTCTTGACGAGACTCGCAATCTCTTCCGCCTTCCGGGACAGGACATCAAGATCGTCCCCGAAGAGCTTTATCCCAACGTCGGCCCGGATACCGGCAACCATCTCGTTCACGCGCATCTCTATGGGCTGTGTGAATATTCTATTCATCCCCGGCAGGTCTGACAGTTCGGAATTCATCTTCTCTACCAGTTCTTTCTGGCTCGATGCCCTTTTCCATTTGTCGCGGGGATTCAGAGTCATGAAAACATCCGACACCTCAAGTCCCATCGGATCGGTAGCCAGTTCTGCCGTCCCGGTCCGCGTCCATACGTGAGAAATCTCGTCAGGGAATTTTTCTTTCAGGATTCTCTCAACCCGCATTCCATATTCCACCGACTGCTCCAGGGAGACCCCTGCCAATCGCACCAGATTGATTACGATGGTCCCCTCGCTCAGTCTCGGAATGAACTCCGAACCAAGACGAACAAAACCAGCCCCGCCAAGCAGAAGCAATATCACGCTTGAAACAACGACAACGCGGCGCTTGCGAAGCGCGAAATCCAGGACGGGCTTGTAGAGCCTTCTCGACCAGACGACCAGGACAGGCTCTCTTTTCTCGCCTGTCCGCGGGAGGAAAGTTGCGATCATCGCCGGGATCACCGTGAAAGAGAGCAGGAGCGATCCCGTCAAAAGAAGAACAACGGTGAGCGCCATCGGCCTGAATAGCTTGCCTTCCACTCCTTGAAGCGTGAGAACAGGCAGGTAAACCAGGATGATGATCAGCTCGCCGAACAGCGTGGGCTTGCGTACTTCCAGGATGGCGTGGCGGATGGTCTCGAGCCGTGATTTGTCCTCTCCGGCCTGCGACAGCCGCCGTACAGTATTCTCCACCTGGATAACGGCGTTATCCACGGCGAGCCCGAAATCTATGGCTCCAAGACTCATGAGGCTTCCGGCTATTCCTAGACGGGTCATCATGTCAACTGCGAAGATCATTGAGAGCGGAATCGCCGAGGCCACGATGAGCCCGGCTCTGAGGCTCCCCAGGAACACGAACAGTATGGCGACAACCAGAGCCGCCCCAAGAAAAAGGTTGTGCTCGACTGTTTCGAGTACGCTCTTGACGAGCACGTCCCTCGAGTAGACTTTTCTCACTTCTACCCCGCTGGGCAGAGAAGCCCTAACATCTTCGAGTTGACGGGCCAGCCTCGCGGTCACCTCCCGGGAATTCTCGCCTGTCAGCATGAACGCCAAACCAAGCACAACTTCGCTCTTCCCGTCATACGTCGTGGCTCCACGGCGTAACTCGTGACCAATGACCACTTCCCCAATGTCATGCATGTGTATCGGTATTCCGCCGCGCGTGTCTATTACTATGGATTCAATCTCCTCCTTCCGGCTCACATGTCCCAGACCCCTGACTACGGTCCGCTCGCCGCCTCGCACTATCTCGCCGCCGGGAACGTTGCCGATGTTTCTCTTGGCAGCCTCAACTACAGAGGAAAGCTTCAGGTCGTACTGGACCAGCTTGTTTGGGTCGACAAGGACCTGGTACTGCTTCTCGAAGCCCCCCCAGCTGTTTACCTCAACCACTCCCGGAACAGACTGTAGTTGCGGTTTGATCACCCAATCCTGAACTGTGCGCAGTTCAGTCGGGTCATCTGTCTTCCCAAGGACAACATAGTGAAAAACCTCGCCCAGGCCGGTCGAGACCGGTCCGAGCTGTGGCGGGGCGACTCCCCCGGGCAGTTCGACTGCAACCAATCGCTCGGTCGCCTGCTGCCGGGCGCGATAGATGTCGGTGCCGTCATTGAATATCAACGTGACTTGTGCGAGACCGTACTTCGATATTGACCGCATCTCAGAGAGATCTGGAAGGCCGGACATTGCCCGTTCGACAGGGAAAGTGACGAGACGTTCCATTTCCTCAGGCGCCCAGCCCGGAGCGGTCGCATTTATCTGCACCAGGACAGGCGTAGTATCCGGAAAAGCATCGAACGGCAGTCTCCACAATGCTGCAAAACCGGCGACGGTCAGCACCGCCGCCATCACCAGAATAAAAAACCGTCTTTCAATCGTGAATGCGATTGTTTTAGCCAGCATACGCCCCCGCTATTCTGCCTCGAGCCCGCAACAGCCGGCGCCGATACTGCTTTTCCTGAGTTCTGTCTTGAGCAAATAGCTCCCGTTAACGACGACCATGTCGCCCGGCTGAACGCCCTCAGTGACGCGGTAATGACCGGAGTCGCCTCGTTCGATTGTCACTTTCCTGGGACGGAAAACGTCTGCTGTTTCCCTGACAAAGACCACGTTGCAGCAGCCTTCCCACTGCACCGCATCTTTCGGTACGAACACAGCGAGACCCTTGTCTTCCACGTTCACAGACAACCTGCCGTATTCGCCGGCCCGCATGCGGCCGCCCGCTGTGGACACGCTGGCTCTCACGGTAGCGGTTCTCGTTGTTTGATTCAGGAATTGAGATACCCATATCACCTGCCCCGCCGTCTTCCCCAGCAGGCTGCCGTCGGAAGCGAACTCTGCCTTCTGACCAGGCCTGACGCGCGCGATGTCTCTCTCACCGACCTGCGCCTCGACCCACAGCGAACCTTGGTCGGATATCAGGGCCAGCGATGTCCCCGGCTCAATAAGCTGGCCGAGAGGAGCCGTGCGTTCAAGAAGTACCCCGCCACATGGAGCTCTAAGCAGCATTCGAGAGCTTACGAAATCCGGGTTGCCGGCCAATTCGACGTCCTCGTCTGAAAGTCCGGCAGAAATGAGCAGGCCTCGTGCACTTGCGAGCCTGGTCCTGGCCGCCTCGACTGCGGCCTCTACTTTGACCCAATCACTCTTGCTCACGATGCCCTCTGGAACGAGTGATTCTTTTCGCGAAAGCTCCTTCCCGGCAGAGGTAAGCTCGATACGGCACTCGACGTACCCGGCCTTCAGGCCCGCAATCCCGGGTGAGATGGCTTCACCGATGACCTGACCGGGTTTCACAAATGCGCCGGGTTCAACCTTCCACCTGGTAACGCTGACAGGTATCGGCCTGGTCAGGGCAACCGTTTTTGAAGCGTCGTAAACCACCTCAGCCGGGGCTTCTATTGAAGCAGGCGTCGAAGTTTCAATTGCAGGTTCAAAAGTAAATCCGCTTCTGTCAGCGGTTTGAACAGAGGCAAGGCGGATGACAGCGCCGTCTGTTGCGCACTCTGGCTTGTTCTTCGGGAAGAACACGGACACCTTGCCCAGGGCAGTTTTTTCTTTCTCCAGTGCGATTTCCTGGGGAAAGGTCAAACCAGGATTACAGAGTCTGCATTGCGATTCGGGAAGGCTGTGCCCCCCGCACCAGTCTCCTCTCGCCTTGAATCCCTCAACAAGCTTCGGGTTGCAGAGTGTGCACTGTGATTCAGGCACACGGTGTTCGGAGCACCAATCCAGCGCATTGCCTTCCGCTTCGTGACCGGCATGCGTCGCAGCCGCATTGACTCCGGCGGAACCCGACGCCGGCGCCTGTGTAGGTGAGTCCTGTCCTGCGCGTCCATCGGACCGCCCGCGATAGATTACTGCTGCCACAAGACTCACGCAGACAGCGGGCACGACAATTGCCAGTATAACCTTCTTTCTCGAAAGCATCGTCAGCGTATGGAGAATTTGAGTCTGGAGGAATTGGACAATTGCCGGCATAACCTTCTTTGTCGAAACCATCTCTCAACTCCTTTGCTTTCACTAACAGACCGCCGGGCAGACCAGAAGTCTCAAAAGAGAGCATCCGGCCTTGTATCATGAGACAGTTCTGTCTTACTTGATTGCTATTGTGTTGGGATTCCTGCGAAAACTTGGCGCGGTTTCGCGCCGGTGACTAAATGAGGGAAAGCTCGGGGGGGTGGAAGAAGCTAGAGGAAAACATGTCGATCGAAAGGTTGAATTCCTGCGGCACCGCTTTGCCTGACTCAGTCATTGGACTGCCGCCAGAGTAGAGCGCAGCCTCAGTGCCGGCCAACTGCCCCTGACAGTTGCAGATAAGCAGGCAACAAGTGGAAGACTGGTCATGGCAGTCATCGTCGCAGGGGGGCAAAGGCGCAGCCCACGCTGTCAGCACGAACATGAGCACTGTTGCAGCCACTAGCCCATTTCTGTCTGCGAGTGTTTTGCTCATAGATGACCAATTATACACCGAACCGGTCGCAATTGTCCAGAAATTCGTGGATGTTGTCGACGACATCATGCAATTTCTTGACAATTCTTCGACCCGGAAATATGGTGGACAAGGAATCGCGAGAGGGAACTAATGCACCTGGGATTTCAAGATATTATCATCTTCTGCTTTCAGTGCTCTTTGGAGGCTTGATCGGGAGCGAGCGTCAGAGGCATGACAAGCCCGCCGGCTTTCGGACAAATACACTCATTTGCTTCGGCGCGACGCTCTTCACCATGTTTTCCATACGCATCGCCGGCTCATCCTACGATCCAGGAAGAATTGCCGCTCAGATTGTAACCGGCGTTGGATTCCTGGGTGCCGGCGCAATCATCCACCAGCGCGGGATGATAAAAGGACTTACTACTGCGGCGACAATCTGGCTTGTTGCCTCGATAGGAGTCGGGGTGGGGATCGGAGAATACATGGTCGCCGGAGTCGGTACAATCATAGCTCTGGGGATCCTCCGCGTTTTTGACAAGGTCGAGAAGAGGCTGGAGATCTCAAGCCACACCCGCACATACCGCGTGGTTGTGCAAAACCGGGACGCACTGGAGAGTGTCAAAAACTACTTCTGTGACTCGGGGCTCCGCTCGAGCTATGCAAAAATCCTGAAATCGCACGACCAAGTAATCTACGAGTCAAAGCTTCGGGGCAGAAAAGAACTGCACGACAAGCTCTCTTCAGTGCTTCTTGAAAGCAGCTTGGTTGACGAGTTGACCTTCTAGGCCGGGGTCAAGCCTCATCCCCCTCACCCTACCCTCTCCGTATTTGAATGAGCTCAGCTTCTTGTTCACCACCCTCATCAACAAGTACGGCTTCACGAAAAAGAACATCTTTGTCCTCTCTTCCTCCGGCACCGACTGGGATCTGGATGGTGACGGCGTAGATGACATCGACTATGCGGCCACCAGAGCCAACATTTTTGCCGTCTTCGACACCCTTGATTACAACAAAGACGTTGATGAGAATGACCTTGTGCTGGTCTATGTGACCGACCACGGACACAGGGACAAGGACAAAAACAAGTCTTACATGAACCTTTTCAACTACCTTAACACCGGTGAGCAGTTTTCGGATACGGAAATGGACAGCGTCTTCACAAATCTGGAAGATGAGGACGTTGTCGATTACTGGCCCCATCTCCTGGGCGTTTTCGAACAATGCGACGCCGGGGGTTTTGTAGATTCAATCATACCGTATTGCAAAAGGGCTGTGTGCAGCGCCTGCAAAGCTGATGAAACTTCCATGAACTACGCCGGCATTCGAGGCCGCGCCTCAGATGCAGCATATCGTTCAACGAACTACAGTTCATTTGCCTATTGGTGGATTGTTGCAATGAACGGCGCGCACCCCGAAGGTGACGCGGCCGATGCTGACAGCAATGATGACGGCTACGTGAGCTTCAAGGAAGCATTTGAATTCGCTAAGGCAAATGATGAATACGCCGTGTCGCACACGGAAACGCCTCAGTATTTTGATTTTGAAGAGGGCTACGGGAAAACAATAACCTTGAGCGGCGTCCAGGTGTCCATGGGACGGGCTGGTTTGAATCGCGCGGACCCGAATCGGCCTTTGACAGGGGGGGGTGCGCGCTTGGGGTGATGGAGGAACGGGAGCGTCTGGAGGGAGCGGCATCAGGATTGTGGGATTTACAAACCTTGCCCCTGCTGGCGCTAAAGGCGCATCTTCTGGCACTACTGCCCTGTATGCCAGAGTCCATAATACCGGAAACGAACCAGTGAGCAATGTGCTGGTAAGATTCTACTATGGAATTCCGTCACTGATTGCATCAGCCAGCGATCCAAGTCTCACATATATTGAAAGCGCGGGGCAAAGCTATCTTGCGCCAGGAGACACGGCATTGATAGGCCCTGTTTCTTTCGCCGATCCAGGAATGAACCCCTACGGTCAGCCATATTGGAAGATATTCGTGACAATGGAGGCAGACGGAAGTCCGATCGAGACAGGCTGGGTTGAGAGCGACTTCCACGTTGGCGTTGAGAATTATTACAAAGCTGAGTCTGTGACGGGCGAGCCAATGACTCTTTATTTCAGAATCGCCAATCCCAATAGCGAGCCGAAGAGGCTCTACCTCTCACTGGCAAGGAGCACTCTGCCCGACGGATGGCAACTGGAATGTCATCCAGCACTCGGTGAGACGCTGAACATAGCCGGCGGCGCTCAGATAACGGCCGGCATGATCGTGAGACCCGACGCTATCCACGGACCTATCGGTACCGTGACGATCGAAGAAGAGCTCCTCGACGACTCATTCCCTGGTTGTGATGCCTATTGCGAAAATGATTCGGTGCCGACGCGTGTTTATGTTCGGCTGCGACTATTCTCCTCATTCTGTTCGCAATCGGCGTAGAAGAAGCGCCACCTGTTTTTGCCGCCAGTCACTGTACCTCCGGTGGCCTTTTCGGCGCCCCTCCGGACGGCTCCGGCTCGGGGCACGGAAAACTGATCGCTAAGTCCCCGAAGGCGCCCACTGCCATCACAGGCAAGTATGCAGTGCTCATTTCCGGGAACAGCGGGAACTGCAAACCCTATCTGAATGAGCTCAGTTTTCTCTACACCACCCTCATCAACAAGTATGGTTTCACTGCGGACAACATCTACATTCTCCAGAATTGGGGCTTCGATTGGGATTTTGATGGAGACTGGATCAACGACAGCGACTACGCTGCAACCAGAGCCAACATTTTTGCCGTCTTTGATACGCTCGACTTCAACAAAGATGTAGATGAGAATGACCTGGTACTTGTTTACGTGACAGATCATGGATGGAACGATGGTGACGGCAAAGGGTCGTACATGAACCTGATCAACCAGGAAAGACTTTATGCCACAGAAATGGACAGCTTGTTCACAAACCTTGAGGACCAGGACCTGGTCAACTACTGGCCCAATATCCTTGCCGTTTTCTCGCAATGCAGGAGTGGCGGGTTTCTCGACAGTTTGTCCGCATATTCGAAGAGGGCTGTATGCAGCGCGGCTAAAGCTACCGAGGGTTCTTCATGGGACGGGGGCGATCGAGGTGAGGAGGGACGTTACAAGTCGAACTGCTACACCGCATTCTCATACTACTGGATTGCTGCCATGAATGGCGCGCATCCTGAAGGCGACACCACGAGAGCCGATACGAACGACGATGGCTATGTGAGTTTCAAGGAAGCATTCAAATACGCCGAGGTGAATGATGAGTATGCCGATGCCGGGTCTGAGACTCCACAGTACGTTGAATACGGCAAAGGATATGGTTCAAGGATAACTCTGGACGGTGATGAGCTGCCGATTCTGTGGGCCGGAATGTGCCGTGCCGATCCAGGTCGGGCTATGTCTGGCGGCGAGGGCGCGTGGGGAGATGGAGGTTCGGGTTCGGGTTCGGGAAGCGGCATCAAGGTCAACGAAGCTGGAGGGCTTTCTCCGGGTGTTGACGGAAAGCAAGGCCTTTACACCACCGCCGAACTCTATGCCAGGGTTCACAACTCCGGGACCATGCATGTGAACAACATCCTGGTGAGATTCTACTATGGGACGCCTTCCACAATTGCATCGGCTGCCGACACGAGTCTCCACTATGTCGGAAGTGCAAGCTGGAGCTACCTTGCACCGGGGGATACTGCCCTGGTGGGTCCTGTTCTCTTCATGAACCCCGGAATGAATTGTTTCGGGCAGCCTCACTGGAAGATATTCGCCACGATGGAGGCGAATGGCAGTCCGATAGAAAGCGGCTGGCTTACGGATGACTTCCACGTTGGCATCGAAAACTATCATAAAGCTGAATCCATGGCCGGTGAACCAATGGAGCTTCGTTTCAGGGTCTCTAATCCTGAAACGCAGGCGAAGAGGATAGTTCTGTCCTTGGCACGGAACACATTGCCAGAGGGATGGCAGCTAGAATGCTACCCGGCGCTTGGGGAAACTTTGGACGTGGCTGGCCGTGCCGAAATGACGGCTGTTGTGACCGTGAGACCCGACGGTATCCACGGACCGACGGGAGTTGTGACAATTGAGGAAGAGCTTCTCAATCCGTTCGCAGGGTGCGATTCCTATTGCCAGAACGATTCTATACCCACCCGCGTTTACGAAGGCGGATTCATCATGACAACGGGCGGGATTAGCTTTGAGGTGAAGGCTCCTTACGAGCCGACCGAAGTTACCCGCGATGAGCCCGCCGCGCCATCCGCGAGTGAAAGATTGACCTGGAAAGTGTCGCCTGCGTATCCCAATCCATCGGGAGACGGCGTATCGCTTGATTACTCGATGCCGTTTAAGTCACCGGTCACTGTCACCATATTCGATGTGGCGGGCAGACTGATCCGGAGGAGTGACCTTGGCACCAAGGGTCCCGGCACCTACTCCTTCACCTGGGATGGGACTGACATGGCCGGAAGAAAACTCGCAACCGGAATCTATCTATTGAGATTCAAAACAAAGGAGACAACCGCAGACCAAAGAGTCGTACTGGTGAGATAGGTCTTCTTATCTTCCTCTCCCCATCGGGGAGAGGACTGAGGTGAGGGGGACGTGCATTCTTGACAGGCGCCCCCTTCTTCTATAGATTAACAACAACGGTTCCTCGGTAGCTCAGTGGTAGAGCAATCGGCTGTGACGCCAGATCGCAGCGTCCTGACGAGAGTCAGGATGGAAAATCGGGTGAATTCAGGGAAGCCTCAAGTCTTTGGGCAGCCAAAGAACTGGTAACCCTGAGCGAAGCCTGCTGAAGGGGGTCGCTGTAAGCAGGAACGTGCAGAGACTAAGGGCTGAGGACCCCTGCCAATAAGCCCCACAAGCGCCCGACATCCCGAAGCGGATGATGAGATAGTCCAGTCCCAGAAGAAATTTTGGGGGCACTGTAACCGATTGGTCGCTGGTTCGAATCCAGCCCGGGGAGCCAGATTGACAGACGCGAAGTCTTGAAACGCCTGACGCCGTCCACGGTTAGCGACATTCCCCGCCTCCCGAATTGCCCCTGATACGTTCCTTTGACTCGCGGAAAACGATTCTCAGACGGCTGGGCGCATTCTGCCTTGTGACGCTCCAACTTGTCTCTTGACAACATTTGAACCAGAGGTAACATCAGGTGTAACCTTCAGCCTATATCTATGGAAAAAGCCAACATCATAAGCATTCTTCGTTCGCGAAATACTGTCTTTACTTTCAGGGACATTCTTCTGGTTTCGGGAGAGACCAATCCGGCTCTTCTAGAAAGGCGCATTCACTACTACATAAGAAATGGCGAACTTCACCCGCTCGGCCCAATCTTGGCTCTCAAGGGAGGGACTGCCGCCCATTTGGCTTCCCAGCGTAGCAGGTCTAATCATTACCACGTTTATTACCACGTTTAGGGGTGTTACTACCACGTTTCTCCCAGAGGGCTTTTCTGCCAGTGCTTTTGCACGAAAGCTTTCCTTCTTTGCGAAGACGGTTTAGCACCACACGAATCATGTCCCGGCTTACTGAGGGACAGGCCCGCTCGAGGTCACCGATTCCAAAAGTCGAGGGAAGCCTATCAACCGCTTGCTCGACAAAGGAGGTTTTCGCTCCCCGGGCCTTTGTGACAGTTCCCACCCGTTCTTCAAACTCACGATAAGCTCCGATCAGTACGCCCAGAGAATACTCCCACCATGGTTTCAGACGATGGTGATCCTCATGCCAACCTTCGGAAGACATCCGGAGAGCCTCGTAATACGTCTCTTTGGACTGCTCGGTCAACCGCTCCAGACTGATGTAACGACCCACGCCATAGCCGGACTGATGCAAAAGAAGCACGGTCAGAAGTCGTGACACTCGGCCATTACCATCGGTGAACGGATGGACACAGAGGAAGTCGAGAATGAATGCGGGAATCAGTAAGAGCGGGCTGATGCGTCCTTCGTCCCAAAGACGGTTGAATCGTTTGCACAGCTCCTCCATGTAGGAAGGAGTGTTCCGCGCCGAAACAGGAACGAATCGAGTTATCCAACGGCCATTAGGAAGCTTTTCCTCAACGGTGTTATCCCGTTTCTTCCAATGGCCTGAAGGGATATCAGTCTGAGCATAAATTTCGCTATGGAGCTTGCGGATGGTCATTTCATCAATGGCAAAACGGCCCGGGGTCGTGTGGATCTGCGAAAGAATGTTCCGGTATCCAAGAATCTCGGCTTCGGACCGGTCTTTCGGTCTTCTCGGGCGTAGCATCAGTTCTTTGAAGCGTTCAGGAGCAACTGTCACCCCCTCAATTCTGTTGGAAGATTCCGTGCTCTCGATAATCGCCACCTGGCGTAATGATTCGAGCACCGGGGGGGTCTGATGATGAAAGAGGTCTTGGCGCCCTTTGAATTCACCCAGGGCTTGAATCATCCCTCCCATCTCAATCGGAATCGCCTGCTGTTCGAGAAAGTCACGGCCCAATGATTTCATGAACTGTTCCTCTCAAGGAATGTAAAATGTATTATAGTGTTTCTAATAACATTGTCAACTTGAGGGCGGGCATAGGCCAAGCGTAAGTCAGTCCGGCATGGCCTTTTGCATCCTGATTCAAACTATAGCAGTCATCCCGAAAGCGGTCATTGAAACTGTTGTATCCTCCGCCCTTTCACACAACGAGTATAGTTGCCGATTGGTTGCTGGTTCGAATCCAGCCCGGGGAGCCAGTTGCATTGCTGTGTCGCCGCAACGCCTACCGCTCTAGATTCGCCACGAGACCGGAAAGACCGACGAACTGGACTTCGATATCGCCGCACTTCTTTCGGTAGCTGCGGGTCACGTCGTTTGCCACAACATAGTTTGGACCGATTGGATATTGTCTCCGAAACGCCTGAAGATTCCTGGAATCGAACCCATCTGCTGACCATTTGCATTCGATAGCTGCCGGAGACTGTCCTCGCACGGAGTAGACGAAATCCACTTCGTGCCCTCGTTTGTCACGCCAGTACCGAACTGTCCTGGTTTGGAGAATACTCTGAATCTCGTTCAGGACGTAATGTTCCCAGAGTTGTCCCATGTCTTCTTCGCGCAGGTCATGCCACCCACGATGGCAGCAGACGAAGCCGGTGTCGAAACCGTAAACCTTAGGAGCGGCTACGATCTCAGTGGGCTTGTGTCTCGTGAAGGGTCGAACCACGTGGGCGACAAATGTAGCTTCAAGCACGCCAAGATAGTTGGAGATCGTTGTCCGGCTGACCTCGCAAGAGCGCGCGAACCTTGTTGCTTCGAATATGCTTCCACTCTGCGCCAGAAGGAGCTCTACGAACCGCTGAAACGAAGCTCTTCTTTCCAACCGAAAGAGCTCTTGAATGTCCTTAGCCCAGAATGCGTCAATCCATTCCTGGAAATCCCGGTCCGGAATATTCGTGGCAAGAAAGAAAGGAGGAAGCCCACCGCGGAGGAACCGATGGCCAAGATTCTCGTTCTTGAAGTCCACTAGGTCGTGGCTGTTCATTGGTGTCAGCCAAAGATCCCTCTTCCGGCCGGCCAGCGTATCCTTGAACCTGGCCGACGCCCCGAGTGTGGATGACCCAGTGGCAAGAACGTGAGTCTTCAGGAAATGGTCTGCCGCTATCTTGAGCAACTCAGATGGATTCGAAAGGCGGTGAATCTCATCCAGCACAATTCTCCGGCCTGCGAGGCCCTTCAGGAAGCCCTCCGGGTCTTCCATTTGACGCCGAGTGCGGGGTAGCTCACAGTCGAAGTACTCGACGCCGTCTAATGACCTGCTCAGGAATGTCTTTCCTACGCGTCTCACTCCAGAAAGACAGACTACCGACTTTTCCCGCCAGGCAGATTCAACCATGTCTATCCAGAAGGATCTTCGTACCATACGCAAGGAGTATTGCACATAGTGTTACCAAACGCAACCGTAAATGCATCTAGTGTGCCGTCCCATACACCGGTCATTTCTGGGGACATCTCGAGACGTGGCTACACATGCGGAGCAGAGCCAAATTGGGACCGTGGCAGCCCGCGATTTGGCAGTCGGCGGCTCTGAGTTCTCGGGAGACTTGAAATCCCGGAAGCCTAGCCTGCTTTATGCATAAACTTACATGAACATGGTATCGAGTGCCACAAGT
>JASEGR010000049.1 GCA_030017955.1 Candidatus Eisenbacteria bacterium | reverse complement strand
CTCCCGAGGACGATGGCACTCTTTTTTCACCAAACTTGTGCATAATTCAGGCTAGCCCAGCTGCTTGAGCGGATTGTGAGTTCGCAGAAATCCTCACCTGAACGTTCCACTTCACCTCTCCCCGGGGAACGATGATCAAGCGTTCTGTGACCGGATTGGTGTATACTTACCACCAGGGAACCCCCAATGTTCGAAAAAAGAATCGGGGAGAGATTAGCGCAGCTGATTGAGCGCTCAGGTACGAGTACCTCCAGAGGTGGACGGAGACGAGAGCCGATACCTTTTGATGAACTTCTTCCCGGCGGGGAAGTTGACGGGCCGTTCGGGTCAATCTTTCTCCACGAGAAGTTCTTCGCAGAGGTTGATGGGGATGAGAGAAGTTTGATAGAAGGACTTTCCCGTTCCCTAGCCGCAGGAAATGGAACATCCCTTGATGAGTCGTTCGGTGAGCTCGGGAAGCTAAGAGCTTCTGGCCTCGGTTCAGCCCTTTTCCTTGACCTGGAGACAACGGGGCTTTCGAACTGCCCGGTATTCCTGGCAGGAACGATGCACCTGGGTGAAAAAGGTTTCATTATGCGCCAGTTTTTCGCAAGGCACTACGGCGAAGAAAAGGCCCTCCTTTTCTCTCTCGGTGAGTTTCTGAAAGGGTTTTCTCTGGTGGTCACCTTTAACGGCAAAGCATTCGACATGCCGCTTCTTAAGGATAGGGCTCTGGTCCACGGACTTTCGCAACGCTTCGACCACGTCAATCTTGACATCCTGCACGTTTCGAGAAAGATGTGGGGCGGCACTACTCCCGACTGCAAGCTAAAGACGCTCGAATGGCTTATCACGAGAAAAAGGCGAATTGGAGATGTTCCGTCTGAAGAGATTCCGGGGATTTATCATCGCTATGTGAAAAACGGCTCTCCGTACAGCCTCCTCCCTATTTTCCACCACAACCTTCTTGACCTTGCCACCATGGCAAGACTCCTCGCAAGAGCACTTGACTGAACCATCCGGCAGGTCGTGACCCGGAGGGTTGAGCCCTGCGTGCTAGGCCCGCTAGGCGATAGGTTTCGGGACTCCTGCAAGTCCAGCGAGACAGCCGAAATGTGTTTTGGCACTCTGCCGACAAATTGAAAGCCCCCCCGGTCTTGATTGAGGGGGCTTTTGCCCTACAAGGGGACGTCCTCTCTTACTAGGGTACTACGGTCACTTGCACACCTCGCGACCGAGGTCCAAGGTCTGTCTGAATCGTCGCGATCACTTCACCCGCGGGGCCTGCTTGCGCTCTTCTTCCTGGCGAGAGTTGACCCGCCGTGAAAACGCCACTCGGGGTTATTGATCCTAGGGCCGGCGGTCTCAGAGACCACGTCACAGGTTTGTCAACAAGCTGGCCTTGGAAGTAGATCTTTGCCTGGAATTGGACTGTTGCGCTGGATCTCACCCTGACCGGCCCCAGAGGTTTGATCTCGATCCTATAATCTCCCTGTCTCTGCTGCTGGCCCGTGCCGATTGTCACCATTGCTGCATCAGTGAGCTTGCCCTGGTCGGTTTCGGCCTCAGCAACAACCCTGGCTTCTCCCGGAGTCGTGCCCGCAGTGAAAAGCCCGGCAGGCGTGATATATCCCATTTTCTCAGGAACCACTTTCCAGGTCGGAGTGACGGGTCTTGTCTCCCCCCCTGCCAGCACCAACTCAGCTGTGAACTGTTGAGTTGCATTCGGTTCAAGCCGTGCAACTGGCGGCCTGACCATGAGACGAGCTCCGGGACCATGGCCTGGTTTCCCAACCATGACTGTCGCGGCATCAAAAGCCTTCCCCCGTCCCTTGAGCTCGGTCTGTGCAATGACCTGCCCCGCCATCGCGACGCTGCCTGCCGTGAAAAGACCGGTTCCTGTAATCGAACCTAGCTTGTCCGGCACGACACGCCATTCAATCACGGCATCCGGAATCAGTGCGCCGTCTTGCCCGCGGACCTCGGCAGTGAATTGCTGAGTCCCTCCCAGCTCAAGCTGGGCATGTTTCGGATTTATCTTCACGAGCATCCTCGGGCCGCGCCCGGGTTTCCCAATAGAGACGATCGCCTGGTCAAACGCTTTCTCTGTCTCAGTAGATGCCACAGCAAGCACTTTGCACTCGCCGTTCGTCGCCCCTGCGGTAAAGATCCCCTGCTGGGTGATGCTTCCCATCGCTTCGGGGATTACTTTCCATTCGAGTGTGGCATTAACCGTCGTGCCCGCCGGGCTCAGAATCTCTGCCTTGAATTCAGCGGTTCCGCCAGGTTCCACATTTGCCCTTTTCGGATGAACCACAACCCTCAGTGTCTTGCCGGGCGGACGTCCAACCCTAAGAAGTGCGTTCCCTGCCCATGTTTTGTCGTCGATCTTGACAGCTGCCCTGACGATTCCCTTGCCCCGTTCACTCGATGCAGTGAAGAGACCATTCGCATCGATACTTCCCAATTTCTCAGGAATGACTCTCCATTCGGGCGCAACCGAGAGTATCGCCCCGGTCTTGTCTCTCACTTGCGCAGTGAACTGGATCGTTCCGCCCGGCTCGACTTCAGCCGGATTCGGAGTGACGATTACTCTTACTCCAGCCTGCTGTGAGAAAACGGATTGAGACGAAACCAATGAAAGGAAAGGAACGAGAGAGAGAATCATGACTACGAGAAACCATCCTGATGCGTGTTTCATGGCCCTACCTCCTTTTCATTTTGAATCATTCGACCTATTAGACCTCCACCTTTGCGAAAAAGTTGCAGAGAATTAAGCGCGGCCATCAGCGTAGACACCAAACTCCTTGACTACGAAGCTGTTCGTGATGTAGCCTCCACACAGAGATTGGGTATGTCGCTTCACGAGCGACTGCCGTTCATGGATTTGCAGTATGAGCATTTTCGGCCTATTGGCGTGGATTCTCTCAAGGAGGGAATCGGCCGCAGGCAACAATTGAAATCCGCGAGGAGGAAACTTTGAAAAGAACATTCCAACCGCACAATAGAAGAAGGAAAAAGGTCCACGGTTTTAGAAAAAGGATGAAAACCGCTGACGGAAGAGCAGTCCTGAAGAGGCGCAGGAGAAAAGGAAGAAAGAGACTGGCTGTTTGATGTGGCAGAGGTATGACAAAAGGGGACGAAACGCTGAGGCCCCGGGACAAACTGCGGCTCTCGAAGGAATTCGCCAGGGTCTATGACGAAGGCACTGTATTTCGCACAAAACGGCTTGCCCTTACCGTGCTTGAAGAGGACGGCCTTCCGAGAAAGGCCGGATTTGTTGCGGGCAGGAAAGCCGGAGGGGCTGTCGAGAGAGCGCGGGCAAAGAGGCTCCTTCGCGAATCTTACAGAAGACTGAAGAAATATGTGAAATCCCAAGGCATCCACCTTGTCTTTGCTGCCAAGGTCCCTGGCTGCGAGCTCACATACGAAATCGTCAAAAGTGACATGGAGAAGCTCCTCAGGGATGCCGGGCTCATCTCAAGCTAGCCCGTTCAAGCAGCCCGGCCTTTCGTCATCTCGCAGGGGATAAGAGAACCTTATGAAAAGGATCGTTGTCTTTCTCGTCAAGTCCTACCAGAGAATCCTTTCGCCGGTTCTTCCCCCCAGTTGCAGATTCTATCCGAGCTGTTCCGACTACTCTTTGGAAGCTCTTGAAAGGTATGGCGTCTTTAGAGGACTCTACCTCACGGCGAGGAGACTCCTTTGCTGCCACCCATTTCACGCCGGCGGATTTGACCCTCTAAAGTGAAAGGCTGATGGAAAGAAGAGCGCTGCTTGCCATATTGCTTGCGACGGTTGTTCTCATCGCTTATCAATTCCTCTTTCTCGGCGGGAAAAACAAAGTCCCGCCTCAAGTAGAACCCCGCCAGGTTCGAGATACGACGATTGTCCTGGAGAAAATCCCCCCTTCCATCCAGGCCTCTTCGCGGAACCTGTTCAAGAATCATAATCCCGGGGACGGGAAGAACATCTCATTTGAGACAAGCGTGGCGGCGTGCTCGCTCTCGACGGTGGACGGGAATATCTCCTACTGGGCTCTCAAGAAGTTTGAGGGGAGAAACGGAGCGCCCTTCCAGTTCCTGAGACCCGGCCACGGGAATGAACCGTCCATGTTGCTGTCCGTAGGTGGACGGAATCTCGAATTCAACAAAACATATTTCAGCTCGAAGGAAAGCCTCGACCAGAAAACGGGAAGTGTCCGCAAGGTCGAGTTCTACGCAAGGGATGCCGCCGGTATCGAAGTGAAAAAGATATTCCGGTTCACGGATAATGACTATTTCGTTGACCTCGAAGTAAGAATATCCGGCATTCCCGATACGGTCGAAACCGCCAGCTATTCGCTGAGATGGAGTGCAGGGCTTCCCTATGGCGAGGAAAACACAAAGATTGATGACGGAAGTTTCGCCTCGGTTACGCTTGTTGGCGACGAGCTCCACCGGGAAAACCCGCAGAGTTTCAAGAAAGAGCCGTCCAGGGAGAAAAAAGGAAATGTTATGTGGGCGGGCGTGAGAAACAAATATTTCCTTGCCGCGGTCGTTCCTCCCTCTGGAAAAGTGTCCAAGGTTGTGACCTTTGGCGATCCTCAGACCAAATCCAACGGGTTCGAGCTCACACTGCCGTTGAGCTCCGGCATGACCGTTCACAAATACATGGTCTATCTGGGGCCTGCTGACTATTGGTATCTAAAGAAATTCAATATCGGACTTGAGAAGACGGTTGATCTCGGTTGGAAGTGGGTCATTCCTTTTACCCAGCTTCTTCTCAAGTTCTTTGTGATTTGCTACAGGTGGATCCCGAACTATGGGCTTGTGATAATCGTTCTTTCGATTATTTCGAGAGTTGTGTTTTATCCGCTCACAAAGACAAGCTTCCGCTCGATGAAGGAGATGCAGAGAGTCCAGCCTGAGGTCGCCGCACTGAAGAAGAAGTTCAAGGATGATTCGCAGCGGTTCAACAAAGAAGTCATGGCGCTCTACAAAAAGCATAAGGTAAACCCGTTTGGGGGATGCCTGCCGCTGCTCGTTCAGATGCCGGTATTCGTTGCGCTCTACAGCGTTCTCATGAATGCGATTGAACTGAGAAGGTCGGAGTTCGGTCTCTGGATAAACGACCTGGCTTCGCCCGATACGCTTTTCAGCATTGCAGGTTTCCCGGTTCACATCTTGCCGCTTCTCATGACAGTTACCATGTTTATTCAGCAGAAGCTTACTCCGACAGACCCAAGACAGGCCTTAATGGGCTACATAATGCCGGTTTTCATGCTGGTAATATTCTACAGTCTCCCATCGGGCCTTGTTCTATACTGGACGATAACCAACCTGATGACAGTCATACAACAATATATGATTCACCGGGAGGACAAAACCAGGAAACCCGCGCCGGTGGCGGCTTGAGAGTTTCCTCTGGTTCCGCGCGTCATACGGGGGCAACGTGATGTCGGAAGAGCCCGTCAGGGATGAAGTCGAGGAAATTCGCCTCCTTGCCATTGAATTTCTTGAAAAACTTCAGATGGCCGGAGAGGTCAGGGTGACAGCCGGCGAGGACCAGCTGACAGTTTCAATCGAGAGCGGCAAGACTGACGGCCTCCTCATAGGCAGGAAAGGTGAGACACTCGATGCCTATGAACATCTTCTGCGGAGGATGGCCGCAAAGAAGATAGGATATGAAGGGAGAATTCTTGTCGATGTTGGAGGGTACAAGGAAAGACGCGAGAAACGGCTCGCAGAGCTTGCCCAGTCTCTCGCAGCCAGAGTCTCGCTGAGCGGCGAGCCACAAACGACGGAATTGCTCACTCCAAGAGAGAGAAGAGTGATTCATCTTGCGCTCAGAGATCATCCCGATGTGACAACAGAGGGCCTTGGCGAAGGCTCGGTCAAGCGCGTGCGAATTTTTCCCCGGATAACGGAACCCGGTCAAAGCGAAATCTCCGAAGAACCCTGAAGCTGCTCCACCTGGTGAAGTCATCGTCCCCTTCACGCGGTAATTCTTCCTCATTTGCAATCGACTTTTGTCAGTCACTACGGGGTAAGGCCTCGATCATGCAAGACACAATTGCAGCGATAGCGACAGCGCCCGGAACTTCAGCACTCTCAATCGTGAGAGTATCGGGTGAGTCTGCAATCCAGATTTCGGACAGGGTCTTTCAGGGAAAAAAGACTCTCAAAGATTCCGGCACTCACACGGTTCTCCACGGATTCATTGTTGACCTTGATGGGAAACCTATTGATGAAGTCGTGGTCTCAGTCTTTCTCCATCCGGCAAGTTTTACTGGTGAGGACGGCGTCGAGATAACATGTCATGGCGGCTCGGTTCCTGCAAAAGCTGTGCTTAAAGTAGTTCTTTCTGCCGGCGCAAGGATCGCAGAACCAGGCGAATTCACGAAGAGAGCTTTCTTGAATGGGAAGCTTGACCTTTCGCAGGCAGAGGCTGTGTGCGATTTGATCGAGTCAAAGACTGAAGCCTCGATGCGTGTTGCACTCAAACAGCTTGAGGGCGGACTTTCCCGTGAAATCAAGAATCTCAAAGACGACATTCTTTCTTGCCTCGCTGAGCTTGAGGCGAGAATTGACTTTCCCGAAGACGTTGAGTCTCCCCTTCCGGTTGATGCGCTAAAGAAGACTCTGAACGGCGTTGTTCTCAAGATCGATGAGCTCCTGAAACAGAAATCGATTGGGAGAGCTTTCCGTGAAGGTTTGAGAATCCCGATTGTGGGAGGGCCAAATGTCGGCAAGTCTTCCCTTTTCAATGCGATACTTGGGGAGGAAAGGGCGATAGTGACCGAGGTTCCCGGAACGACCAGAGACTTCATCGAAGCTTCCATGGAGCTTGAAGGTTTCCCGCTCACGTTTGTTGACACTGCGGGACTAAGGGAGACGAAAGACCCGGTTGAAACAAAAGGCGTGGAGAAGACCGAAGGTGAGATTCAGAGAGCTGACATCATCATATATATAGTTGACCCGACTTCGACCCGGCAAGAAAGCAATGAATATTCACAGAGATGTCTTGCGGCAAAGGACTGCGTCCTTACTCTCAGCAAGTCCGACCTCAAACCTGTCGCTGGCTTTGAGAATGGTCTTGTGTGGCTCGAAGAACGATTTGGCAGAGCTTATAAGACCTCTTCCCTGACCAAGGAAGGACTGCCCGGGCTTATGACTGCCATCGGCGAGAAACTCAAAGACGGATTTGGCTCGGCTCCGGAAGAGATTCTCCTTACAAACATGCGACACGTTCAACTTCTCGAGAAAGCGCGAGAAGAAATTCTTCAGGCCCGCTTGGGTCTCAACGAGAAGATCTGGGACGAACTGATTTCTTTTCATCTGAATGAAGCGAAATCTTTCCTCGATGAAATCACCGGCGAGAAAGCGGGAGGTGATTTGCTTGATAGAATCTTTTCGAGATTCTGTGTCGGGAAGTGAGCGCCCGTGCCGGCGGCGCAGGTGCGAGTGACTCTGTGATCTTCCTTGCCCAGAGAAACATGTGTTGTCAGACAATCTGCGCGGCGAACCATTGATGCTGTTTTGGCCAACACTGGAGGAATCCAGCTGCATTGACTAGATGCTGGGAATGAACCGTGAGTGACGAAAGGAACGTTGGCACAGACTCTTCCTACGAGATAGTTGTTGTCGGCGCAGGGCATGCGGGATGCGAGGCCGCGCTTGTTTCGGCGAAGATGGGGCACAAGGTGCTGCTCATCACGATGAGTCTCGACTTGATTGCCCAGATGTCGTGTAACCCGGCGATTGGCGGGCTTGCCAAAGGGCAGCTCGTAAAAGAGATAGATGCACTCGGCGGCGTGATGGGGAAGCTTGCGGACAGGGCCGGCATCCAGTTCAGGATGCTGAACAAAACCCGCGGCCCTGCCGTCTGGTCTCCGCGCGCCCAGACAGACAAGAAGGTGTATCAGGTTGAGATGAGAAAACTCCTTGAGGGCGAGCCGAATATAGACATCGTGGAGGGCACGGTTGTCGAGATTCTCGTGCGTGAAAGCCGCACTTCGGACAAGAAGGAAATCACCGGGGTCAGACTTGAATCGGGAGCGACAATCCATGCTCGTGTCGTTGTCGTTGCGCCGGGGACTTTCATGAACGGCATCATGCACATCGGATTGAGGACGTTGACGGGCGGAAGAGCGGGCGAGGCCTCTGCAACTGCGCTTCCCGAATCCCTGCAGAAACTCGGCCTTGGATTGGGACGACTCAAGACTGGGACTTCTCCAAGAATTCTGGGGACAACGATAGTCTTCCCAAAGATGAAAGTTCAGCCGGGAGATGACGAACCGGTGCCGTTTTCTTTCTTCACGGATCGAATTACTCAAGAGCAGCTCCCCTGTTATGTCACGAACACCAACGACCGAACGCACGAAATCATACGGAAGAACCTAGACAAATCTCCCCTCTATACAGGAAGGATCAAAGGAATTGGCCCGCGATACTGCCCGTCGATTGAAAGCAAAGTTGTGAATTTCCCGGAGAGGCACTCGCACCAGCTCTTTATCGAACCCGAGGGAAGAGAGACTGACGAGTGCTACATCAACGGGCTCTCTACCAGTCTTCCGAAGGATGCCCAGGAACAAATGGTCCATTCAATACCTGGTCTTGAGAATGCGGAAATCCTGAGACCTGGATACGCCGTGGAGTACGACTTCGTGTTTCCGACTCAACTTTCAGCATCGCTTGAGGTAAAGAACGTTGACGGACTTTTTCTGGCGGGACAGATAAACGGGACCTCCGGATACGAGGAAGCAGCTTCACAAGGACTAGTGGCTGGCATAAATGCTGTACTCAGGTTGGAAGGCAAAGAGCCCCTCCTCCTTTCAAGGTCGGAAGCGTACATTGGCGTCCTCATCGACGACCTTGTCACTAAAGGGACAGAAGAACCATACCGCATGTTCACCTCGCAGGCTGAATATCGTCTCATTTTGAGACAAGACAATGCTCCCGAACGTCTTTTTGGGATCGCGCATACGCTCGAATTGATTGATAATGAAACAATGGAACGATTCGAGCAGGAACGGAAGACGATTGAGCATGAAGTCCGCTACCTGCGAGAGACGTTCATCAGCGGTGCGACCGTGGGGCAACTGACAGAGAGATCTAATCTGGGGCGGCTGGCAAGGACGGGAGCTAAGAAGAAAGATGGAGGGCAAGTGGTTGCCCGGAGCGGGACCAAGTCGGCACGTGACGAAGTTCTGGCACGCAGCCGAACAACAAAATCGCGAGCTTCGGGTCATGGGGGAAGCGTCTCGTTGGCTCAACTTCTCAAGAGACCGGGCGTGACGCATGAAGATCTGTGCAAGCTTCAAGGTATGAAGAAGATTCCCGAGAAGATATGGAAAAAGCTTGAGCTCTTGCTGAAGTACGAAGGGTATATCCAAAGACAAGAACGGGCCGCAAAGAAGCTGGCAAAGCTGGAAAGTGCGCGCATCCCGGAGGATTTCTTCAGGACCCGACTCACCGGCGTCTCAAAGGAAGGACAAGAGAAGCTTAATGCTGCAAGACCTTCTACTATCGGCCAGGCCCTGCGAACTCCGGGTGTCTCGCCGTCTGATATTTCAGTTCTCCTAGTTCATCTTGAGAAGGAAAAACGTCTGCCCGGAGATGGCCGCCGAGCAAAGGCAGAAAGGCAGTCAGGCACGGAATAGCGGTCGATGTTGAGAATAAAGCCAGCCCAAACGAGCAATGACATTCAGAATGCACGGTCGCTTTTTGATGAGTACGCCGCCTCGCTGGACTTTGGGCTCAACTTTCAGGGATTCGAAGATGAACTGGCGAATCTTCCCGGTCAATATGCTCCACCGGATGGACAATTGCTGCTTGCGTTTCATGACGAGAAATTGGCAGGGTGCGTCGCATTGCGGAAAATCGAAGACAGTGTCTGCGAAATGAAGCGTCTCTTCGTAAGACCGGAATTCCATGGCCTGCACGTCGGCAGATCACTCGCAGAGGCGATCATCGCTGAGGCGCGTGAAATCGGCTACACCAGTATGCGCCTTGATACTGTGCCGACCATGGAGCGGGCCCGGGCACTGTACAGGTCCCTTGGCTTCAAGGCGATTCCTCCGTACCGCTACAATCCGATAGGGGGAGCTGTTTTCATGGAGTTGCGTCTTGACAGGAAGGACGAGCACCCGCTGTTCCGGACCGATATCGTCGCGCTGCAGAACCTTCTTGACCAGCATGGTATTGCTTTCCCTGAGAAGTTCTCCGGGCGCATCGAGGAATACTGCAGGCTGATCGCTGAATGGAACAAGAGGATGAGCCTTGTTTCTGAAAAGGATGAGATGAAACTCGTGGAGCATGTTGCTGACAGTCTCTCTGTGCTCGCAGTCGAGCCACACCTGAGAGGCAAGAGACTTCTTGATGTTGGAAGTGGAGCCGGGTTTCCGGGACTTGTGCTCAAACTCTGGGCAGATGATCTGGATGTGGTGCTCCTTGAATCTGTCAGGAAGAAGACGCTTTTCCTGAGGAAAGCGATCGACGTGCTTGATCTTCGCGGAGCAGAAGTAGCTCAAGAAAGGTACGAGGAGTACTCCTCCGATGAGAAATTCGATCTTGTTACACTCAGGGCAGTCAAGAATGCAGACGCTTTTCTTGAAAAAGCAGCGAAGCTACTCAAGCCCGGTGGAAAGTTCGTTCATTTCACCACAGAAAGAAAGAACTCTCTCGACATACTTCGCTCTCCCTTGCTGAAGTCTTTCAAACTTTCGGAGATGAAAGCGCCCTGGGGAAGAGGAATTCTTGTCGTCTATGAGCTGGTTTCCTGAGCGGAACGTCTTTTCCACATTCTTGTTCAATTTGTTCGGCCAAAACAACTCCCTCATCAGATCCTGAAATCCCAGCGACACATTTCTCCGTATCCGTCCCATAATGTTTTCGCGAACACCGCCTGGTCCCCTCGACTCTGTTCCACGTGGAACTTTTTGGTTGACAAGCTGAACTCCTTTGATATTGTAAACGATTGACCGCCTGGATGGTCGGTCAACTCGAACATGGCAAAGGTCATAGCGATTGCGAACCAAAAAGGTGGCGTCGGGAAGACGACCACTGCGATAAACCTCAGTACCTCTCTTGCTCTGCTTGGCAAGCCGGTGCTTCTTATTGATGCAGATCCACAGGCAAACGCCGGAAGCGGGCTGGGAGTCGACGGAAATTCCGAGCAGCCCGGAACCTACGAAGTCCTGCTTGGTGATATGCCAATAGAGAAGGCGATTACGACAACTGCTGTCGAAGGGCTTTCTCTCCTGCCTTCATCCGGGCAGCGGCTCATCGGCGCGGAAATTGAGCTCATCGAGATCCCGGAAAGGGAAAGCGTGCTCAAGAAATCAATCGAGCCGATTCTTGGACAATACGATTTCATTTTCATTGACACCCCACCTTCGCTTGGTCTCCTAACGATCAATGCGCTCACTGCCTCGAACTCAGTCCTGATCCCCCTTCAGTGCGAATACTATGCCCTTGAGGGACTTACGAGTTTGAACAATACGTTGAGGCTTGTGCAGGCCAATCTGAATCCGGCTCTTGCGGTGGAGGGAGTGCTTCTGACGATGTACGACGGAAGACTGAATCTCGCGCGGCAGGTGGTTGAGGAAGTGAAGAAAGTGCTTGGCGACAGGTTGTTTGATACTGTCATACCGCGCAATGTGAGACTTGGCGAAGCTCCGAGTTTTGGAAAGCCGGCCGTGCTGTACGACCCGAACTGTTCCGGCTCGGAAGGTTATAGGCGACTAGCAAAGGAAGTGATCGAACATGCAAAGGAAAGCGTTGGGCAGAGGACTTAGCGCACTCATTCCGGAAAGATCTTCATTTGAAAAGGAGTCGCTCCCCGATGTGCGGAATGAAGTTGTTGAATTGGAGTTGGAGCGTGTAGTTCCAAACCCCCTGCAGCCCAGAAGCGGACTGAACAGCGCGAAGATGGCCGAGCTTGTGAATTCGATTCGGGAAAAAGGGGTGATTGAGCCCGTCATCGTGAGGAGGCAAGGTGAGGTCTTCGAGATTGTCGCCGGGGAGCGTAGGTTCCTCGCCTGCAAAGAGTTAGGTCTGGGGAAAGTCCCCGCAATCGTAAGAGAGATTCCGGACAATGAAATGCTGGAAATCGCCCTTATCGAAAACCTTCAGCGAGAAGACCTTAACCCGATTGATGAAGCCCACGCCTACACTCGACTGGTCGATGAACTGGGACTGACTCAGGAAGAAGTCGCAAGAAAGGTCGGGAAAGACAGGTCATCAGTCGCGAATCAGATGAGACTCCTTGGCTTGCCAAAGGAGATCCAGGATTCTGTTTCACGTGGAACGCTCTCGGCCGGACACGCGAGAGCACTCCTTTCAATCTCGAGCGAAAAAGAACAGTTGACCCTCTCCAGGGAAATTCAGGCGCGGGGACTTTCTGTGCGAGAAGTGGAGAAAACGACGCGCAGAAGAGGTAAAAGAAGAAAAGCGTACAAGAATACATTGGAAGACGGCCAAGTTCGCTGGGCCGAGGACCAGCTCAGGACTCATCTCGGGACGAAAGTGACAATTGCTGGGAGGGGTAAGAGGGGAAAGATACTGATTGAGTACTACTCGCCAGCCGACCTTGAGCGGTTGGTCGAGCTCGTGCTGTCACCAAGCAAGGTCAGTGATTGACCATGTCCACCGGCACCACCACTTGTGGAAATGTGGAAAACTTCTCAAGATGTGTGGACAATTGCAAAGTCCCTTTAATTGCAACAGGTTAGGCGTGGTCGGCAATAGAGAGAGAAGTCGGTTATGCACAGGAGGTGTGAACATTGTGCTGTGTTTGAGATTGCGGGTTTTATCTAAGATTTCACTTGGACTTGTTCTCGTGATGCCCTTTTTCTTCTCAACGATGGGGGCTTCTCAAGCAGTCCCGCCAGCCGGCGACCCCAAGGGCAAAACTCAGGCCGAACCGAAGGGGGTTACTCTGAAACTTCCTGAAGCTCCGAAGCCCAAGATTCCTGCGGGGACCCTGCCCTACCAGATGAGAAGCTCTGGAAACCTGTCTGTGGGGATGAGGAAACTAAGAAGTTACGCTCAGAGAGAACAGATCACGTTCGAGATGGTCGTGAAGAATGTCGGGACGAAGAAGGCAAGCCTTCTCTTCCCATCTGCCAAGGAGTTTGATTTCGTCGCCACCGACGGGAAATCAGTAATCTGGCGGTGGGGTTCAGACAAGATGTTTGCTCAGGTGAGGAGGATGCGGTCTCTCGCCCCACAAGACAGTCTTCATTTCGAGGTGACTTGGGATCAACTCAAGAACAATGGAACCTATTGTGATCTAGGCAATTACAAAGTTAGAGGAATTCTGGAAACTGCAAAGCCCGACTCAACGCCGTGGGTCCAGCTCGGAATTGTCGATTGAAAGAATCGCGGACTGAAAAGGAGAAGGAAGTGGGAAACCCCCAACTATTTCAGGATGAGGTTCAGGCGCTGACACTCCTAAACCAGAAGCGGGAGAAGATTCTCTCTGAGCTCAGAAAAATCATCATCGGGCAGGACAGAGTTATCGAGGAACTTCTGACGGCGCTCTTCGTGGGCGGACATTGCCTGGTAGTGGGTGTGCCCGGTCTTGCAAAGACGCTTCTAATCAGCAGCCTTGCCAGGATTCTAGATCTCAAGTTCAACAGGATTCAGTTTACGCCCGACCTCATGCCCTCAGATATTACCGGGACAGATATCATCGAGGAGGATAAAGGAACCGGGAAAAGGGTTTTCAGATTCATCAAAGGCCCTGTCTTTGCAAACATAGTGCTTGCCGACGAGATAAACAGGACTCCCCCGAAGACACAATCCGCCTTGCTTCAGGCCATGCAGGAGCACGAAGTGACTGCCGGCGGAGCGACCTACAAGCTTGAGCTTCCATTCTTCGTGCTCGCAACACAGAATCCAATCGAGCTCGAAGGGACGTACCCGCTTCCTGAAGCTCAACTTGACAGATTCATGTTTAATATTTTTATTGACTATCCGGATTCTCAGGAAGAAATCGAGATCGTGACGACGACAACCGGCTCTTACGAAGCAGCGCTTGAGGTGATGCTTACTGCAAAGGAGATAGTGGACCTCCAGAGAATTGTGAGGCGGGTTCCGGTCTCGGAGCATGTTGTAGGTTACGCCGTCAGGCTTGCAAGAATGACCCGTCCGAAGGAAGCCAAGACCTACTCCTTCATAAAAGAGTGGGTAAGTTGGGGCGCGGGTCCGAGGGCATCCCAGTATCTGATTCTCGGCGCAAAGGCAAGGGCTGCACTTCAGGGGAGGTACACTCCTGATTGCGAAGACGTCCGGAAAGTCGCTCTGCCCGTCCTGAGACACAGAATAGTGGCCAACTTCAACGCAGAGGCAGAGGGGGTTTCGACGCCCGACATCGTTGAGAGATTGGTTGAGGCCGTGCCGGAAGGGTAAGGCACATCATTGGCCGATCCATACCATCATCTCTGAAACACTTGAGAAAGTGGCGCGCTTGTGTCAACATAGACTCTGCAACTGGGTCCGGCTGCAACGGCGCCACATGCACTACTAGGTCTGTTCCATCTGAAGCTTCGGAGGCACACCACATAGAGGCTCGCCCGGACTCCGCGGCCACAGGCTCGATGAATTAAGGGAGAATGTCGATGGCGACTCTCCAGTTCAAAGGCAAGCCTTTTGTTCAAAACTACCACCTCACGGTGAAGTACCATGAATTAATCCCGAAGAAAACCAAGAGCCTCACGAAAAAAGTCTCCCTGCATGACAATCTTATAATCCACGGGGACAACTTGAAGGCCCTGAAAGCCCTCCTGCCAACCTACGCAGGCAAGGTTAAGTGTATTTACATAGATCCTCCTTACAATACCGGCAACGAGCACTGGGCCTATAATGACAATGTGAACTCGCCGATGATGCAGGAATGGCTGGGCAAGGTGGTAGATCGTGAGGACCTTACCCGGCATGACAAATGGCTGTGCATGATGATGCCGCGTCTGAGACTACTGCGGGAACTCATGCGCGATGACGGCGTCATTTTTGTGTCCATTGATGATAACGAAGCGCCGCATTTAAGGATGTTAATGGACGAAATATTCGGGGAGAGCAATTTCATTGCAAACATAGTGTGGCAGAAAAAGCAGTCTCCACAGAACGATGCAATATACTTGTCGGATATGCACGATCATATCCTCGTCTATGCCAGGCGGGCCAAGACCAACAGGGATGATCCGGGTGGCTGGGAGAGACAGCTCTTGGAAAGAGGCGAGGAGCAGGACAAACGCTACACTAACCCGGACGGTGACGCACGGGGAGACTGGACCTCTGTGGATTACAGCTGCAACAAGACCGCTAGAGAGCGCCCCAACCTCTACTATCCAATTCAAAACCCAAACACTGGAGAGAAAGTTTGGCCATCGCGGCAACGGGTTTGGCGGTTTGACAAGGCCGCGCACAAACGGAATGTGGAGGAAAAGCGAATATGGTGGGGCGCTGGTGGAGACAACTTTCCGAGGCTCAAGCGATTCCGATCTGAAGTTGAACGAGGAATCGTACCCTCGACCTGGTGGGATAGGACTCAGGCAGGAGACAACCAGGAAGCGCGGCGAGAGTTGCGGACGATCTTTGGCGACGAGATCGAACAATCTTTCGAAACTCCCAAACCTGTGCGACTGATCAAAAGGATGCTGCAAATCTCCGTGGAAATCGACCCAACGAAGCCGCAGACCGACATAATTCTTGACTCCTTCGCGGGTTCTGGTACAACGGCCCATGCGGTGCTTGCGATGAACAAAGAAACCGGCGGTGATCGCAAGTTCATTCTGGTTGAGTGCGAGGACTATGCCGACGCAATCGCCGCAGAACGCGTGCGGCGAGTGATCAAAGGTCTACCAAAGGTCAAGGATGAGACGCTGCGGGAGGGGCTTGGCGGTACGTTCAGTTACTTTGAGTTGGGGAAGCCGATTGAGATGGAGAGCATTCTGGAAGGAAAAGACCTCCCCACCTACAACGACCTTGCCCGCTACGCGTTCTATACAGCCACGGGCGAAGAGTTCGACGAAGGAAAGGTCGACGAAACCAGGAATTTTATCGGAGAGTCTAAGGAGTACGAGGTTTATCTCTTCTACAAGCCGGATATCGACTACCTCAAGCAGACAGCACTTACGCTTGATCGTGCCAAGGCACTGGGGGCGTGGAAGGGCAAGCGCCGCCTCGTCTTTGCACCCGCGAAATATCTAGATCAGGAGCACTTACTTGAGTTGCGTGTTGATTTTGCCCAACTTCCCTTTGAGATTTACAAGTTTGCAGAGTAAAGCAGGGGACTGATGCTCACAAAACTTATTGTGACAAACTTCAAGAGATTTGGCCGGGTTGAGATCGAATTGGGCGATCCAGTCGTCTTCATAGGTCCCAACAACTCGGGGAAGACTTCTGCTCTTCAAGCCCTTGCCCTTTGGGAAGCAGGTCTAAGACTTTGGAATGAGAAACGCAAAGGCAAGACTACGCCCAAGAGACGTGCCGGCGTAACGATTAACCGCAGAGATTTGGTGGCAATACCCGTTCCTGATGCTAACTTACTCTGGCGGGATCTGCATGTGAGAGATGTCCAACGGGATGAGGGAAAACAAGAAACTAAGAACATACGAATTGATATCGTCGTTGAAGGTGTGACCGAAGATAAGAGATGGGAGTGCGGTTTGGAGTTTGACTATGCCAATGAAGAATCTTTCTATTGTCGTCCAATGCGCTTGTCAGAGGAAAAAGGCCCAGAGCGAATGCCCATTCCAAGTGAGGCAACAAAGGTTCAGGTAGCTTTTCTACCCCCCATGTCAGGTCTGTCGGCGACTGAAACACGTCTTGACCACGGCGCAATCAATGTGCGCGTAGGAGAGGGAAGAACAGCAGAGGTCTTGCGTAACCTCTGCTACAAGATTAATGCAGAAAAGGGTGAGTCTTGGGAGAAACTCGTTGCACAGATCAAGTCATATTTTGGATCAGAGTTGGATGTCCCCAAATACATCGCTGAGCGCGGTGAAATCAAAATGGGATATAGAGAAAAAGGAATACTCTTTGACCTTTCTTCATCCGGCAAAGGGCTCCAACAGACCCTTCTTCTTCTTTCCTACATGTACGCTAACCCGGGAGCCGTTTTGCTGCTCGACGAACCAGATGCACACTTGGAAATTCTGCGACAGAGGCAAATCTACCAGCTCCTAGTAAATGTCGCCCGCGAGAACGGGAATCAAGTAATTGCCGCAAGTCATTCAGAAGTGCTGCTCAATGAGGCAGCAGACAGGGATGTAGTCATCGCATTTGTAGGAAAGCCTCACAGGATCAATGATCGTGGTAGCCAGGTTCGGAAGGCACTGCAAGAAATTGGATTTGAGCATTACTATCAAGCGGAACAGACTGGCTGGGTGCTCTACTTGGAAGGTCCGACCGACTTGGCCATTCTCCAAGCGTTTGCTGAGAAACTGGATCATCAAGAAGCAGTCCGGGCCCTTGAAAGACCGTTTGTTCACTATGTGGGGAACCAGCCTAATGAGGTGCGAAAGCATTTCCATGGACTGCGGGAGGCTGTGCCGGAGCTGCAAGCTATTGCTATTTTTGACCGACTCGATCAGGAGATTCCTAGTGATTTGGGTGCGGAGGGACTGATGTGGGCGCGCCGGGAGATTGAGAATTACCTGTGCTACGAAGATGTGCTCCTAGCCTATGCTGAGGCGACGACACGACAAGAAATTTCCGACCCACTCTTCAACGCGGCGGAATCTGCCAGACGCACGAACGCCATGCGTGAGTCTATCCGTGAAGTGGAACTAGCACTTGGCACCCTGGGTAAAGGCTCCCCATGGGATACAAACACAAAAGTGAGCGATGATTTCTTAACCCCGCTGTTCGCGAAGTATTTTGGCAAACTAGGACTCCCAAACATCATGGAGAAGAAAAACTTCCATGATCTTGCCCGCATTGTTCCCAAAGATAAGATCGATCCTGAGATATACGAGAAACTGGACGCAATTGTCCGGGTCGCGAGATGTGCGAGACCCGCACTCGACACCGACTGACGCAAACCTCCGAGGCGTGAACCACAGAAGTCGATGGACCAATGGAACTGAAGGAATACCAGCAGAAGGCCCTGAGCCAGGTCAAACGCTACCTCGAAGCCCTCGGCCGTTGGCGAACGAAGAACGAGCAGGTGGTCAAGGTCGCGGGAGCCGAGGCCTCACTTGATGTGCCGCTCAAGGCATGGGAGGAAGTGGTCGGGGCTGGCTATCGTTCCCGCAAGAACGGCCTGGGCGAATACGTCGCGAACTTCTGCCTGAAGATCCCCACTGGCGGAGGAAAGACTCTGCTGGCGGTCAAGGCAATCGATTTGATCAATTCAATTTATCGCAAGAAGCAGACAGGATTAGTGCTCTGGGTGGTGCCGACTACGCAGATCTATCGACAGACCATCCAACATCTGCGCAATCGAGAGCATCCGTACCGGCAGCACTTGGATATCGCAAGCGGGGATCGGACGCTCGTCTTAGAAAAACTGGACCGATTCACGCCGATTGATCTTGCTCAGAACTTAGTTGTGATGATGTTGATGCTACCTTCGGCATCTCGCCAAAACAAAGAGACGCTCAAAGTCTTCAAAGACAGTGGTGGCTTCGGGGCATTTTTCCCGTCAGACGATGACATTGAGGGGCACAAGAAGCTCTTGGATCAGTTTTCAAACCTTGATGCCTTTGACGACAGGAGAGGTTTCTTCGGAAGACAAGTCAAGACCTCCCTGGGCAACACCCTTCGCCTACTCTCGCCAGTCATTATCTTGGACGAGGGACACAAGGCCTACAGTGAGACTGCCCAGGGGACGCTTCGGGGTTTCAATCCTTCCATCATTGTCGAGCTTTCAGCCACGCCTACACCGGCGAGCAATATCCTTGTGGATATCAGAGGAATGGAGTTAGCTCGCGAGGAAATGGTCAAGCTGGATCTGCACATCATCAACAAGGTGAGTGTGGATTGGAAAGATACCATGCTCTCAAGCGTTGAACGACGCAACGTACTGGAAGAAAAAACGAAGGAGTATAGGGCAAACACAGGCGAGTACATCCGCCCCATTTGTTTGGTACAGGTCGAGCGCACTGGCAAAGACCAGCGGGGCGGACGTTACATCCATGCGGAAGATGTGCGGGAGTATTTGATCAAAGTCTGCGGGATTCCAGAGGAGCAGGTAGCGGTCAAAACAAGCGAGAAGGATGATATCGAGGGGATTGACCTTCTGGCCCGTGACTGTCCCATCCGTTACATCATCACCAAACAAGCATTGCAGGAAGGATGGGATTGCGCCTTTGCGTATGTGCTGACGATTCTCACCAATCCCGCATCAAAGAATAACCTCACCCAGTTAGTGGGACGAATTCTCCGCCAACCCTTTGCTCGAAAGACGAAAAGCAAGGAACTTGATGAAAGCTACGTGTTTTGTTTCCAGCAACGTGGGGCGGGATTGTTGGCCAGTGTCAAGGCTGGTTTTGAACAGGAAGGATTGGGGGATCTTGCAGGGCGAGTGATCGCGGATGAAACACTAGAGGGTGAGGTGTCGGGTGAGGGTGAGCGGGTTGTGGAGATACGAGATGAGTTTCGGAAGTTTGTTGGCAAGATCTATCTGCCGGTGTTTGTTATTCAAGAGGATTCGCAGTGGCGACAAGTTAGTTATGAGATGGATATTATTAGTCGAATTGATTGGACAAACGCCGACTTTAGCTCTCTCTATGAGCTTCCGCTCTCACCGCTTGAGGAAAAGGACATCGAGGTTGCTATAGGCTTAAGCGAGGATGAAAAAGAGGTCATCCGGCAAAAAGGCGTTGTCCGACTCAAGGAAGGAGGTCTTGCTATTGACATGGTGTTTGTCGCACGACATCTGGTTGACATTATCCCAAATCCTTGGGTGGCGCACGAAATCGGCACAAGAGTCATGGAGAGACTGCTGGCCAAGTCGAATGCACAAGTGGCAGCAAACAACTTAGTGTTTATCATAGAAGAGACGCGCAAGCACGCAGAGAAAGAAAAAGATCGTCTGGCGCAACAGGTCTTCTCACAACTCATCCATGACAAACGGCTGCGGTTTCTCTTGCTCAAAGAAGACCAAGGGTATCGTTTGCCCAGTCGCATCCGCGTGAGAAGAACTGGCAAAACGCTAACACGCTCGGATGGACTGTCGCTCCAGCGGAGTCTGTTTGAATTCGTACCAGACGATGAGTTGAATAGCACCGAGACAGCAGTGGCTTGGTATCTGGAAGAGCAGGGAAGGCTTCTCTGGTGGTACCGCAATCTTTCTCGGCAGGATTACGCCATTCAAGGTTGGCGAAAGCACCGCATCTACCCTGATTTTATCTTTTCAGAAGTAGACCCAAAAGACTGGACCGAATATGACAAGGTCTTTGTTGTGGAGACAAAAGGGCTGCATTTGAAAAACGAGGATACAGAATACAAGCAGGATGTCTTTGAATTGTGTAATAGGCTGGCCGAAGCAAAGAGCTGGTTGGAGCTGGGCTTGCAGTTCCCCGAGAAGAAGGTGGTATTTCAAGTTGTCTTTGAACACGAGTGGCAGCGAAAAATCAATACCCTATTTGCGCCGTGACCACAGATCATCCCATCACAGGATTGGAAGGATAGAAGTGTTAACTGAAGAATGAAGACCTGACCCAATGGAAGAGAACCTGGCAAGAAAATATCTTGATCCAAAAATAGTCTCGCAGCTTGAGAAGCTTGACCTCAAGGCGAGGCTTGTTGTTGAGGGGTTCATAACGGGACTTCACAGGAGCCCGTACCAGGGATTCAGTGTTGAGTTTGCCGAGCACAGGCAGTACATGCCGGGCGATCCTATCCGGCACATCGACTGGAAGGTGTACGGAAAAACGGATAGGTTCTATGTCAGGAGATTCGAAGAGGAGACAAACCTCAAGGCATACCTGCTTCTTGATACGAGCCGTTCGATGCAGTTCGCCTCGCCCGGACAGATTACCAAGCTTGAGTACGGGAAATATCTTGCAGCTTCATTCTCATACCTCATGATGATGCAGCAGGATTCGGTCGGAGTCCTTCTTTTCTCCGATAGGGTTGGAAAATATCTTCCCCCGCGCTCAACAAAAACTCACCTCAGGACTATTCTCCGCGAGCTCGAGTGGACAAAGGCGTCAAGCACGACGAACATAGCGGAGTGCCTTCACCTTCTCGCTGAAAGGATAAGAAGAAGGGGTCTCATCATTCTTATTTCTGATCTCCTTGACAAACCGGAGAGAGTTCTTACTGCTCTCAAACATTTCCGGCACAGGAAGCACGAAGTAGTTGTGTTTCACATCCTGGACCCTTATGAGCTGGAATTCTCCTATCCCGAGGAGGCCGAGTTTGTGGACATGGAGACCGGGCGCGGGATAACCACACATCCACTCGAGATCGCCCAGGGCTATCAGGCAAGATTGAAGGAGTGGACGAACATCTATATGAGAACTTGCAGGGAAAATCTGATTGACTATCACCTTATTGACACATCGACTCCATTTGACAGGGCTCTGATTGGGTATCTCAAGAAAAGAAAGTCACTGTATTGAGCTTTCTTAATCCGCTTTTTCTGCTGGGTGCTTTGGGGGGGGCAGTTCCTCTTCTCATTCACCTTCTTGCCCGGAAGAAGGCGAAGAAAGTTGAGTTCAGCTCCGTTGAGTTTCTTGAAGAAGCCGCGCAAAAAGAGATAAGGAAACTCAAACTTCGCCAGCTTCTCCTTCTAGTCTTTCGGGTCCTTGCCATCGTTTTCTTCGCAATTGGGCTTGCAAGGCCGAGCTTGAACGTGCCCGGCAGGGTGGGAGACAGACAGGGTTCGGCAGTAGCAATCATTTTTGACAACAGCCTCAGCATGTCCTATGAGACAGACGATGGGAGCTGCCTTGAGCTTGCGAAGGAAAAAGCGCTGGACTTGTCCAAGAGTCTCTCTCACAGGGATGAAGCTTTCCTGATCCTCGGCACAGATCCTCCTGTTACCAGATTCGATTCTCCGGTTCGAGACCCCGTAAGGATAGGCAGGGAAATCGAGGGAATCTCCGCGAGTGAAATGGCCACGGATATTCCCTTGTCGATAGAAATAGCCGCCCGGCTTCTGGGGAAATCGGGCGTTCTGAACAAGGAGATTTTTGTCTTTTCAGACATGCAGAAAACCGGGTTCGAGGCCAAAGGAAGAGTGAGGCTTGATAAGGGGGTGAGAGTTTTCCTTGTCCAGCCTGATGGCGGCGCACGAGAGAATCTGTCAATCGAGAAAGTCGGTGTCGCTGGCGGCAGTTTCGCATCCGAGGAACTCGTGAAGGTTACGGTCAGAAATGATTCACAGCGCGCAAACAAAGCCGAAGTAAAAGTGTATGAAGGAGGCACGAGCATCGGTGAGGGGGAAGCGGCTCCCGGACCGGATTCCCAACAGGAAGTCTCAATACCTGTCAAATTCGGAAAAACGGTCCTCTGGGGGAAAGTTGAGCTCTCGAGAGATCGGTTGAGAGCTGATGACATCAGATATTTTCTGCTGCCCGAAAGACCGCTCAAGGTTCTCATTGTGAGAGACAGTCCCAGGGGGATTGATTTTCTGTCGCTAGCGCTGAATCCATGGGGAGAAGGCGAAGGTTATGTTCGGCCGGTTGTGAAATCTCCAGCCGGCCTTGCCCATCTTGACTGGAGCGAATTCAAGGTAGTCATTCTGGACGGAGTCTCCCGGCTTGATGAGCTTTCACTCGATAAGCTTTCGAGCTTTGCGTTCTCCGGCGGAGGAGTTCTGGTTGCGGCCGGAGATGGCATGGACGCGGAATTCTATTCAACGAAGCTTCTTCCGAGAATTGTTCCCTCGAAGATTGCGGGAGTTGAGGAAGTTAGAGCCGAAGGCAGCTTCATGCGGCTCAGGCCTACAGTCTCTTCCCATCCTGTCTTTCAGAGCTTTGCTTTTTCTCCCGGCGAGGCGCTTCCGGGCGCCAAGTTTTCCCGCGTTCTCAAGATCGAGCTCCTGCCGGGCAGTCGTGTCATTGCAGAGTTTGCGTCGGGCATGCCTGCCATAATCGAGGGAGAGCGGGCTCTTTTCCTCGCCACATCCACGGATGGAAAGTGGAACGACCTTGTGATGAACGCATCATTTGCACCTCTCCTTCACGAAATGGTCTATTTCCTTTCCAAAAGCGGGGCGGAAAGAGAGCTTCTCGTCGGAAATCAATTGGAAATTGAGAAGCCCTCAAATCTTGGAGGTCCGGCCCTGAGATGCGTTGACACCAAAGGAAATGAAACCAAACTCTCGGAGACTTCAAAGCTCGGGAAGACATACTTGACGAGCGAGCCGATTGCTCGGGCAGGAATCTACTCAATAGAGGCAGGCAGCGAAAGGTTGGCAACGTTCCAGGTCAATGTTGATCCGAGAGAATCGCGCCTTGAGTCGTACACAAAGGACGAGCTTCGCGGCCTTTTCCCGGACAATCAAGTGGTTCTGATTGGGAAAAGAGATAAACTCAAGGACAAGGTGATGACCGCAAGAGCAGGGCAGGAACTCTCCGTTTACTTTTTCGGCCTCGTTCTTCTTCTTCTTACCGTTGAGCTCGTGCTGTCAAGACCCGGACGCTCGCTCAGGAAAAGAGTGTGAATTCGGGGACCCCCCTCACCCTACCCTCTCC
>JASEGR010000048.1 GCA_030017955.1 Candidatus Eisenbacteria bacterium | reverse complement strand
GAAAAAACGGGAATTCTAATTGTCGCCAACGGGAAAAACAATTGACGTTCAACACATCAGTCGAGTTATAGCAGAAGCAGAGTCGATTTGGGTCTTTTCCGTTGAAGAATTCTGTCAGTTCTTTCCGCGTCTTCTCAACCAGCTCCCCGCTCTCCATACAGAGGTCGTAGCCTGAGCGGCCAGGATTTACGCCGTAATTGCGGTAGAAATGGTCCATGAATGTATAGACTTCTTCGGGCTTTGGGAAAGACGTTGCTCCGTTATCAAGGAAGATTTGCTTGGTCATGGGGATTCTCCGGCGTTCCTTCGTACATTCTCGCACACTCGGGAGCATAGCAGGAACAGAATCTACGCCACATTTCGGGCCAAAATCAAACGATTTCTGCGGGGGATGCCTGGGACTTATGCAACTGGAGGAGGGACTGTGAGAAATGCGGCGAGCGGGTTATGGTGAGGATCACCGTGCCCGGACAAACGCGGCGATGTCCTTTCTCCCCGAGATTCCGCTCTACACAGCCGATGGGAAATTGTGATATTCTCTTTGTCCATGTTCATAGATCCTGAAAAATGCAGCGTACGTCTGGATGGCTGGTTACCCCATGGGAACTGAGGAAAGCCCTGGCCGCGAACAGATTCTTGCGAAACTCGCCGAGGCATTGGAACGTCTTGACTATGTGTATGCGATGTGGGAGGGAGGAGCCATTGGCTACGGCCGTTTCGACGAGTGGTCGGATATTGATCTGTACGTGGATGCCGAAGACGAGCGAATCCAGGAAGTATTCCCGGCGGTTGAAAGAGCTCTGGAATCACTGTCTCCGATTGAGCTCAAATACGAAGTCCCCACGACGCCGGCCCAGGGCTACGCACAGGCATTCTACCGGTTGGCGGGAACAAGCAAGTTCCTATTGATTGACCTGGCAGTCATAAGACACAGCAGCGAAAACAAGTTCCTGGAGTCCGAAATCCACGGTAAGGCCAGCTTCTCCTTCAACAAGAACGGTGCAGTCAGAAGTTGTTCTCTGGACAAAGAGAGGCTACTGGGCATCCTGAAATCGAGACTCGAAAGAATCCAGAAGCGTTTCGAAACATTCGAGTGCTTCATCCCGAAGGAGATAAACAGAAAAAACTGGATCGAAGCTCTGGACTTGTACCGGGCGTTAGTACTTGACTCGCTGGTCGAGGCGCTGCGAATCAAGCACAAGCCGGTGCATCATGATTTCAAGACGCGCTACATTCACTACGACCTGCCGGCTGACATTGTAAGGAGATTGAAAGAGCTCTATTTCGTGAAGGATGAGAATGACCTCAAAGAGAAATACCCGGTTGCAGCCAGATGGTTTTCAGAGGTTATAAGGGAGATCGACCTAAAGGAAATTGAGCGGCGCTTGGAGAAGACCTGATAGTCTCGGTGAGACACTTGCCCGATCTTTGCTCTGGGAAACCTGTCGCGAGGGAGGATAGCATGAAAAATATGTTCCGGATGAGAAAGAGGCCGTCGTTCCGGCTGATTGTCGGATTTTGTTGCGTTGCTGTTCTTACCGCCGCGGCCTGTTTCTCAGTCGCTTGCGCCGGTGAAGGCATGTGGCTTCCCCAGGAGATACCGGATGGAGTCTGGCGGGACATGCAGCTTAGAGGATGTCAGCTCACCAAAGATCGAATCTACAATAGCCAGGGAACTGGGGTAGCAAATGCAGTGGTAAGGGTCGGCGCTACCGGTTCTTTTGTGTCGTCTGAAGGTTTGATTCTCACCAACCATCACGTTGCGTTCGGCGCCGTGCAGCGGATGAGCACTCCTGAAAAGAATTACATAACACAGGGATTTCTTGCCAAATCACGGGAAGAAGAGGTGCCAGCACTCGGCTATATTGCCTACGTTTCGCAATCTGTCGAGGATGTCACCTCAAAGATTCTCTCGGCAGTCAAACCCGGCATGTCTCCCCTTGAGCGCTACAATGCAATCGAGCGTAAAACAAAAGAGATTATCAGGGATGCAGAAAAAGGCAGAGATGTTTACTGCGAGGTCAATAAGTTCTCCGGCGGATCAAGATACCTGCTCTACACATCACTCAAAATCAAGGATGTCCGTGTTGTGTATGTCCCATCCAGGTCAATTGGTGAGTACGGGGGCGAAATAGATAACTGGATATGGCCGCGGCATGCAGGGGACTTCTCTTTTCTCCGGGCATACGTTGCCCCAAGTGGAAAGACTGCTGAATACTCAGAGCAAAATGTCCCCTACAAGCCGAAGAGTTTTCTCAAGATTGCGCCGCAGGGGCTCTGCGACGGAGATTTTGCCATGATCGTCGGTTTCCCTGCCTGGACCGATCGTTATCTGACTTCGTATGCGCTCGGAAATATCGAGCAATTTCAGTATCCCCAGAGCATAAGATTGCAGAAAGAGATGTCAGATCTTCTCGGGGAACAGGGCAAAACCGACCCCGTCGCTGCAGTTGCGAACGCAAGCCGGCTGAAAGGAATCGACAACTACCTCAAGAAAGAAGGAGGGATGCTGGAAGGGGTTAAGAAGTTTCAGCTTGTTCAGCAGCAGAGGGACGGGGAGAAGAAGCTTCTTGCCGACCTCCGGGATGACCCGAAGACCCTGGAAAAGTGCCGCAGGGTCCTCGACGGCTACAAGTCTTTGTATGAAGAGAAGTCGAAATACGAAATGAAGGACCTCATTCTCGGATACATGGTTGAACGGTCACCTTTGCTTCGCCAGGCCACGCAGATTTACAAATGGAGCGTGGAAAAGGTAAAGAAGGATATTGATCGCGATCCGGAGTTCGCAGACCGCCAAATCCCGGATCTCAAGATGTGGTTGACTCTGTTCCAGAGAGGGTTCCACCCTCGGAGCGACCGGGAGCTCTTCAAGATGTTCCTCCAGGAATCGGCCAATCTTCCCGATGGGCAGCGGATCGCCGTTGTGGATGAAGTGCTCGGAATCAAGAGCGCAGGAGAATCCGAAAAGGCGATTGAGAAGTTTCTGGACAACGTGTATGGCAATACAAAACTTGATAAGACCGACGAACGCATGAGGATGTTCAATCTGTCGCACGCCAAGCTTCTGAAAGAAGGGGATTCATTCATAAACCTCGCTGCCAAGCTCTACGATGAGAACGAGAAGAGAATCGAGAGGGGAAAGATTTTCTCGTCTTCTCGCGACCTGCTCGATGTCCAGTGGATGGAGATACTTGCCAAAGGAACGAAGACCGATCTCTATGCTGACGGCAATGGCACAATGCGCATCAACTATGGGCGCGTTGAGGGCTACGCTCCGAAAGATGCTGTCTATTATCATCCTTTCACTACCGTGAACGGAGTGGCGGAGAAAGACACAGGTGAGGAGCCATTCGATTGCCCTAAGAAGATTCTGGAATTGGCCGCAGCCAGAAGCTACGGCTCTTACGCTTCTCCCGACGTCGGCAGCGTGCCTGTTGATTTGCTGACGACGAATGATTCAACGAACGGGAACTCGGGGAGTCCCCTTCTCAATTCAAAGGGTGAGCTGGTCGGGTGCCTCTTTGACGGAAACTACGAGGCGCTGAGCAGCGATTTCAAATTTCAAGACGAACTCACTCGCGCCATCAGCGTCGATATCCGCTACGTGCTCTTTGTGGCCGACCTCGTGGACAACGCCCAGAACGTGCTCAAGGAGCTGGGCGTGAAGTAGGACGGGCAACGGCAGGTGAGGTGCAGTCATGATATTCGTGGATCTCTCCGGTAAGAGCAGCCGGGCGGCGCGTCTCCAATGCTCGGGTGACGACCGTCTGAGGATATTGAGCCTGGTATGTGGCGCGCGTGAATTGGCGCAAACTGGTTGGTTTCTTCCAGGCTCAACCTGTCACAAACATCGCCTTGGCCATGGTGCCGTGCAGCCTCGCGATAGCTTTTGCCAGATGCATGGTGATGAAGAGCATCAGAATCCCGCCGATGACTTCCAGGGGCATGAGGATGCCAGGCACGTAGAATTTCACATCAGAAGATCCAGCTATTGGGAAATCGAGAACGAGCTGAAGAATTGGCTTTGCTATGAGTCCTAGCGAAATTGCTATCAGGGTCAAGGCGAGAGTGAAACGGACGAGTTGGGGGCGAGTGAGAGGTATGTACACGTAGGTCGGAGTGAACACATGGACTTGGGTCTGACGACGAGTTGCAGCGGTATGGCGCTTGTCGCAATTTTTTCACCATCCGCAAGAAATACGACGGCGCCTGCTGAGGGGATGGTTCTGGCTCATTCAATACCTGAGCCGGAGCTTCCTCCATCTGCATGACTCAAGTGCAGCAGGGATCGCTTTAGTGCTTGGAAGACTTTTCTAGCAGCCGCTTTCTGGTAAATGGGATCAATCCGCCGGCATCGACAATAGCCTGCCGGGCTTTCGGCAATGGCTCAGTCGGGAATGATTTTCCTTTTGTTGCGTTCACGATTTTGTCCGGCAGGATTTCCAGCTTATCTCCCTCTGATGCTTCGATCGCCGGGCACACAATCGTCCGTAAGCCGAGGTTGACAGCATTCTGAAAGAATATCCTGGCGAATCCTCTGGCCACGATTACCAGCTCATACCCCTTGAGCGTTGAAGCTGCCTGCTCACGGGATGAACCGCAGCCGAAATTGGCGCCGGCAACGACTACGCTGTTTGGCGGGATTTCCTTGTTCTTCAGCCGCTTGTTCAATTCAGCATTGTCGGCAAATGCATATTGAGGCGTTTCGGTTGGAAGCACAGTTGCCATGAAACGGCCTGGATAGATGATGTCAGTGGATATATTGTCCGCGAGTACTGCAGCGACTTTTGATGTGTGACCAGGCATGTTACTTCACTCCTCTTGGATCAGTAATGACGCCGGAAATGGCGCTGGCGGCGGCAACTGCCGCTGAGCAAAGATAGACCTCGGAATTTGGATTGCCCATCCTGCCTTTGAAGTTTCTGTTAGTTGTGGAAAGTGCAACATCGCCGTCTGCGAGAGCTCCCTGATGAACGCCGAGGCAGCAGCCGCAATTCGGATTCATGATGACAGCGCCAGCATCCATCAAGTCAGCCAGGTAGCCGCGCCTGAGCGCCTCCTTGTAGATTCTCCACGTCGCCGGAAAGACCAGCATGCGGACATCTTTGGAGATTTTCTTTCCCTTCAATATCTTTGCGGCTGATTCCAGGTCATCCAGGCGGCCGTTTGTGCACGAGCCGATGACAATCTGGTTCAACTTCACGTTCAGCACATCAGTGATTGGTTTCACATTATCAACGGCATTGGGACACGCTATCTGCGGGACAAGATTTGATGCATCAACTTCGATCACACGATCGTACTTTGCATCGGAATCAGGTTTCATCAACTCGCCCCTGAAATTGACACCGGCTTCCTCTTTGAGGTAACGGAGCGTTTCCTCGTCCGGCGGGATGAGCCCGGATGTTGCGCCGGATTCCACCGACATATTTGAGAGCGTTAGCCGCCCGGAGGTGCTCATCTTCTTTATCGTATCGCCATGAAACTCCAGCACCATGAAGTTTGCTCCCTCGGCGGTCAGTTTCCCAATCAGATATAGAATCAGATCTTTCGGATAGACGTGAAGAGGGAGTTTTCCGTTGGCGTTCACCTTTATTGTGCCCGGAACCTCAACGTTAAGAACCGACCCAAGCGTCCACACGCTCGCCATTTCCGTTGCACCAATGCCGAAGGCAAAAGCACCGAGCGCGCCATGACTTGTGGTGTGACTATCGGTTCCGACAACAATCAAGCCAGGGACTACGTAACCGTTCTCAACCAGAATCTGATGGCAAATTCCGCCAGCATCGCCACGGATATCGTGGAACTTTGTGATGCCTTGCTTCCCTACAAAGTCGCGTATCTTTTTCTGGTTAGTGGCAGTCTTGGAGCTTTCGGCAGGCACACGGTGGTCGAAGATGATGGCAATCTTCGATGGGGCCCACACTTTGGGCTCGATTCCAGTGCCTTTGTAGATTTCAACGAATTGGTTGATTACCAGGGCCGCATTCTCGTGCGACATCGCAAGGTCAACTCCCGGCTCCAGAACATCACCAGGTTTCACAACCGGCTGCTTCGTTGCTTTTGCCAGCAACTTCTCGACAAGTGTCATTCCCATGTTCTTCGGCATCTCCTATTCGTTACGTTTTCGGCGGTGGTCCGTTGCCCGGAATCTCCGGTCCCGCACTGCGGAGTCTCTTTCAAATGACTTTGCTATCGCGAAACCTCCTAATATCGTCGTCGGTGTACCCAATGCCTTTGAGCACTTCTTCAGTATGTTCGGAGAGTCTCGGCGGCGGCGTATCAATACCGCCGGGAGTCTTGCCGAACTTCGCCGTAAGATTAAAGAGCTTCACATCGCCAATGCCTACGCAGTGAACTGACTTGATTGCTTCACGATGTTTGACTTGCTCCTGATTCAATGCGGCTTCCAGACTCAGGATGGCGCCAGCCGGGACATCGTTCTTGTTCAGCTCACTAACCCAGTAATCTGTTTCCCGCTGCGTCAACTTGACTTCAAGCAGCGGCGTAAGCTCTTTGCGGTTCTTTTTTCTATTGTCTCTCTCCTGGAAGCGGGGGTCTGTCTTAAGTTCGGGCACACCGAGCGCGTCCGCAACCGATTCCCATTGCTCCTGCTTGTTGGCTGCAATGTTGATGTAACCGTCTTTGGTCCTGAAGACTCCGGAAGGCGCCGCGGTAAAGTTGTCATTCCCCATCAGGATAGGCTGCTGGCCCCCGATCAGAAGATTCGCCGCAACCCAACCCATGAGCGGCATTATCGAGTCGAGGAGCGCAACATCGATAAACTGTCCTTCCCCCGTTTTCTCTCGATGATAGAGCGCGGCCATGATTGCGAATGCGGCATTCAATCCGCCGACAGTGTCACATACCGGAAAGCCGGCACGCAGCGGGTTCAATCTTTCATCGCCATTTATCGCCATCTCACCGCTCAATCCCTGGATGATCTGATCATACGCGGGTTTCATGGCATCGGGCCCGTCTGCGCCAAACCCGGAGATTGCACAAAAGATGAGCCGGGGATTGATTTCGCTGAGCGCCTTGTACGAAAGTCCCAGACGAGCCATCACATCAGGCCTGAAATTCTCGACCACAACGTCGGCAGTCTTCACAAGCCGCTTGAAAACTTCCTTGCCCTGCGGGTCTTTCAGGTTCAGGGTGGCAGATTTCTTGTTGGCGTTTTGTGCAAGGAAACTCGTTCCCATCAGCATACGGTTATATTCAGGGACGCAGCCAAGCTTCCGTGCCAGGTCTCCATCAGTCGGATTCTCAATCTTGATTACTTCTGCTCCGAGAAGTGCCAGATGCAATGATGCAAAGGGGCCGGACAAAACATTTGTCAGGTCAAGAACACGGATTCCGGATAGAAGTTTCATGGCAGTCGAATTTCCTTAGTGCGATTTTTGGACAATTTCAATCGGCCCGGTTTTATAGACAATACCGGGCATCTCCCTTGCAAAGAAATCCGCCACATCCTGCGCCAGCCGTATCAGCTTTTCAAGGTTGATGTCTTTGCGAATATTCATTCTGTGGAGCATGTGAACCAAATCTTCCGTGCACACGTTGCCGCCGGCAATCTTCGTGAACGGGCAGCCGCCCAGCCCGGCAATCGATGATTCATGATTCTGCACGCCCGCTTTCATCGCGGCGTACGTGTTGACCATTCCCATCCCATACGTATTATGAAAATGGCACGCGCACTGAACGGTGCCGTCGAGTCCGAAGACCGATTCATGCAGCTTCTCGACCTGATCGGGCGTTGCATGACCGGCAGTGTCCGCAAGACTTATTCTCTTCAACCCGGCATCAAGATACTTCCGGATGATGCCGAGGACCCGCTCATGCGGCACGAATCCCTCATATCCACACCCAAAAGCCGACTGGACAGAAACCTGCACCTGCTTTCCAGCAGTTTCCACCTGTTTTGCCATAGCGATAATGCGTTCAGTTGCCTCGGCGATGCTCATGCCCGTGTTCTTCCTGCTGTGGGTCTCGCTTGCGGAGACACCCATGCAGAACATCTCGACACCGCAATTGAATCCCCGCTCAAGACCTTTTTCATTTAGTACCAGACCCGAGAGAATCGCTTTGCCGGTTTTGTTTTTCGCAAGCTCGACGAACAACTTATCAGTGTCCGACATCTGCGGCACTTTTTCAGGATGAACGAAGGACCCGACCTGAATGATGTCAACCCCGGCATCCATCAAGCCGTGAATCCATTGAATCTTCTTCTCCATCGGGACTATTTGCTTCTCCATCTGCAGGCCGTCCCGAAGCCCAACTTCATGAATAACGATCTTGTTCATGATATCCCGTGCTTTGAAGGAGACTGTCAGAGCTTTGCAGCTATTGCATTCGCCATATCAAGTGTCTTGGCTGAGCCGCCCATATCGTATGTCCGTACTTTGCCTTCCTTGATTACTGCAGCAACGGCGGTTTCTAGTCTTGCAGCCTTGTCGTTCTCTCCCAGCCAATCCAGCATCATTTTTGCGGCAAGAATGGTCGCAATCGGATTGACCTTGTACTGGCCGGAATACTTGGGAGCTGAACCGTGTGAAGGTTCAAATACCGCGAGATTCTTCCCGATATTTCCTGAGCAGCCGAACCCGAGACCTCCAACCAATTGGGCACAGAGGTCGGAAATGACATCTCCATAAAGATTGGGCGCAGCGAGCACGTCATAGTTAAACGGGTCCTTCAGTAGCCACATCGTCATCGCATCAATGTTGGCATCATCCATCTGAACATCAGGGAAATCTTTCGCAACTTCCTTTGCCGTCTCAAGGAACAGGCCGTCGGTTGCCCTGACGACATTTGCCTTGTGAACAATAGTGACCTTCTTGCGTCCGAACTTTCTGGCAAAATCGAAGGCCGCCCTGATAATGCGCTCTGATCCCTTGCGGGTATTTATCTTGCAGGATATCGCATATGCATCGCCGGGCAAATCTTTGAAAGCCGCGAAAGGTTTGGATAATTTCGCGAGCATACCCGATAACTCTGCAGGCACCGGGGCAAATTCAACACCCGCGTACAGGTCTTCCGTGTTCTCTCTGAACACGACGAGATCGATGCCTTCCTTGTAGTTCAGCGGACTGCCCGGATATGCTTTGCATGGCCGCAGGCAAATGTAGAGATCGAAAAGCTGACGCATACGAACAATCGGTGAGCGATAAACCAATTGCTTCCCCCTCAGTTCCGGAACGAGTTCTGCTTCGGCTGCCTTCACCGGTTTAGATGTAATGGCTCCAAACATCGCGGCCTTCACGGTCTTGAGAAGATCAATTGTGCGCTGCGGAAAAGCATCGCCTTCGGTGCGCCAGAATTCCCAGCCGATATCGCCGTGTACGTACTCAGCGTCGAGGTGAAGTTTGTCCAGCACGATTTTTGCAGCTTCCAGTACCTCAATCCCTACTCCGTCGCCGGGGAGCCACGCAATCCTGTGTTTTGCCACAGCCAATTTCTCCTTTCTCCCAAAGTCCCACTCGACCCGCAACTTGTCAGAAATGCGGCTGAATAGTATCATTTCTCTCCGCGAAGCAGAAGCGATTTCTTGCCCGTATGATCTTGAAAAGTTGAATACAGCGGGTTATGATCTGTTCATATCCCGGTACCAAGGAGAAACATGCGCATTGTCCGCTACCAGATCAAGGATGAGGCCCCGCGCTGCGGCTTGATTATGGAAGGTGAAATCAAGCCCATCGAGGGGAGTATATTCGGTGACTATCGGCGTATGGGGCCCGGTGTTCCGGTTGGCAGTGTCCGTCTGCTTGCTCCTGCGGAGCCAGGTAAGATCATCTGCCTCGGGCGTAACTACGCCGAGCACGCCAGGGAGCACGGCAGCGATGTCCCAAAAGTGCCGCTCATCTTCATGAAGCCACCATCGTCCATCATCAACCCCGGCGACAAGATTGTCCTCCCACCTCAATCCCAGCAGGTCGAACATGAAGCCGAGCTTGTGGTAGTTATCGGGAGGCGCGGCCGCCATATTGCCGCCGGTGAGGCCCGAGGTTACATCCTTGGCTACACCATTGGGAATGATGCCACGGCACGCGACCTCCAGCGCAGCGACGGCCAGTGGACCCGGGCAAAGAGCTTTGACACCTTCTGTCCATTCGGCCCGTGGATTGACACTGAGTTCGATCCGTCGGATGCCCTGATTGCATGTACGGTGAACGGCGCGGTGCGGCAGAAGGCTTCCACCCGCGAGATGATTTTCAAAGTTGACACATTGGTTGCCTTCATCTCATCAGTGATGACGCTGGAGGCAGGCGATTTGATCTTCACAGGAACACCGGCAGGGGTTGGACCCTTGAAGCCGGGTGACGTAGTCGAAGTTGAAATTCAGGGCCTCGGTAAGTTGAGTAACCCAGTCGCTGCTCAAGCGTGAGCCCCGGGGTGTTGTGCAAATTCTTGAAGCGGTGTGGAGAAGTTTTGCATCTTCTTCAGAACAGACGTGACCGTTCCACTCGGCCAATTCGGGTGGGCTCAGGAAGCCGCTCTATGTTTTCTTCAGCAGAGAATTCCTGTCATAGAGCAGAATCGGGATGGCCAGAATCAGGAACACCAGATCTCTCACGATTGTGCCAATCCCGATTTCTTCATTGAAAAAATCAAAGCAGCCGCAGTCGTGAACCAATCCCCTGCTTAGATTGATCGTCATCCCGGCGATATAAACACACAGAACTCCGACAACGATGAGGGCATTGCTCCTTGAATACACGCCGAGTATCAGCATGACCCCGCATATGAACTCAACCCAGGGCAGAGTGACTGCCACTAGCGGGACAAGCTGCTCCGGCATTAATCTGTATTCTGCCACGACTGCCCTGAAATGATCCGGATTGCCGACTTTGTAAACGCTCGCAAGGATGAAAATCACGCCCACAATTATCCTCATGACAAAAAGGACTTTGTGATTCGACGAGAATTTTCTGAGGTTCCCGCAGAAACCGGATCCGGCGGTAGGCGCACTTGTCATGTTATGCTCCCTGTTTTCGCCCTGGATCATCTTATTCTTCCTCCTTCAACGGGGTATCCGGCATCAGCCCAGCCATACCAGCCGTCTTTGAGAACATATATTCTGGTGTATCCAAGCTTGTTCAATCTGTCTGCAACTAGGTCGCTCAGATCACACTCGGCATCGCGGCAATAGACCACGAGAGTATCGTCCTTCCGTATCTTGTTTCTGATCAAGCCGTACTGATAGTCAAACCTGCTGTCAGAAAGAGAAAGCGCTCCTTTGATGTGACCCTCCAAGTATTCGAACTCAGGTCTTGCGTCGAGAAATATCGCGTTGCCTGCATCGAACAGTTCTTTCGTCTTGCGTATGTCAATGTTCTCCTTTATTGCCTCGGGTTGAGTCCGGACTTTGGTTTCAGGAGCCCTAACTGCGCCAGGAGATTCTCCCGGTGTCCCGGCAGCGGGTGCCGCAACAGTCTTTTCAGGCTGACTGCCGGCATCTTCGTTGACTGTACGCTCTTTCGCAGTGCCCGGACTTGCTGCCTTTGGCACCGCAATTTTCGGTGGTGCTGCCTTTATGGACTCGGCTTCTGATGGCACCGTCTTCGTGAGCCCAGGAGCCGAGGGTGTTTCTACGGGGATGTACGAAGTTGCCGTAATTTTCACGGCCGGCTTCACCTTGATTTCAATGCCGGAAGGACTGATAACATTGAATACAATTCCAATCGCCGAGGCAAAAATAGCAATGTTTATGGCTATCAGCACTACGGTTCCAAATCTCCTGTCGGTCCCCATAGCAATGATTTTGGGAAAAACGCGCACATCTTACAAGGACAAAATCTGAGCCTATCCCTCCTGCGCTTTTCTTGCCTATTGACATCCACAATCCCCAGCGATACAAGTTGCCTTGGACGCTGGCCGGTCCGGCACGACCTCGAATCAGAAAATTCTCGCCTTTTGTCAGGAAGTAAGCTCCTACACTCAATGTGATCTGGTCTAGTTTGAATCAGGCTAGTGCGGTGGGGGGAGGTCCCGGGCAATTCGGTGCAGAATGGCTAGTGGAGGGAGGAAGGTTATGTGGGAAAGAAGATCTCTATCTCTAAACAGAAAATTCTTTGCGGCTGTCTTCGTTCTTGCTTTGTTGGTCCTGCCTGCCCAGTGCGTGTTGGCTGCGCTGGGAAACGGCAAGCTTCAGATTCATCACATTGATGTCGCCCAGGGAGACGGAATCCTGATCATCAGCCCCCAGGGGCAACTGGCAATAGTCGATGACGGCACGTATACGAACTGCCCATTGTTCGTGAACTACATCACGGGTCTGGGCGTCACGAACTTCGACTATAACTTTGCATCGCACTACCACGCCGACCACATCGGATGTCTCGACGACCTTACTGCTGCCGGTGTTGTGCTGAACATCGCTGGATATGACAGGGGTTATTCCTATTCCAGCCAAACCTATACGGACTACGTGAATGCATTGGGCAGCAAGAGACAGACGATGACAAAGAATCAGACCATCACACTTGATGCAGGTTCTGCCAATCCTGTCTATATCAAGTGTGTTGATTTGAACGGTGCCGGCGTTTATTCGCCCACCGGCTCGGACGAGAACTCAAAGAGCGTGGTCCTCAAGGTTACCTACGGCAATTTCGATGAAGTGATGGGAGGTGACCTGACGGGAGGTTCCAGTAACGACGTTGAGACCACGGTCGGGCCCGAAGTCGGAGACGTAGAGGTGTATAAGGTCCATCACCATGGTTCCGCCACTTCATCGATTGACAACTGGCTGACTGCGATCACCGCTGAAGTAGGTGTGATCTCCGTCGGCACCAACAGCTACGGGCATCCCACATCGGAAGCTTTGAGCAGGCTGCATAATCACAATGTGAAGACGTATTGGACCGAAACCGGTTCCGGAGCTTCTCCCGTTTCCGGCTGGGACAAGGTAGGAGGCACGATCATAGTCGAAGCTGATCCTGGCGCTGGGGCAGCTTACACGGTAAAGGGTAGCGGGTTCACTGATACGTACTACAATTCCGGCGGCGGGATAGCGACGAAGACCTACTACCCGACAAGCACCACGATGCTGATAGGGACTATTGCCTCGGGGAGCTACCTGAATCTTGCGGCCGATGATGCGAGTTACATGAGAGTAAACTCCGCCAAGAGTGGGAAGAAATACTACACAGACTGGTACGGCTCAACTGGGATCGCTGAGACACCGACCAAGCTGACAATTACGTACGATGGAAAGTATTCGACGTCCAGAACCCAGACGCTCCACCTCTACAACTTCTCCTCAAGCTCCTGGACACAGGTGGACCAGGCAAGCGTAGGCACATCCGATGTGACCCGTACCTATACAATGACGTCTCCGTCCAACTTCGTGTCTGCGAGCGGGGAGATTAGGGCGAGGGTGACTGCGGACGCCAGAGCCTCCAGCTATTCATGTTCGGCGGACTATCTTGCATACACCATCGAGTACGCAACAGCGACCATTGCGGCCCTTCCTTCCGGCAAAGAGAAAGAGCACGCATATGAAGCCGCTGCTCCTCAGGCGCCAGAAGCTTTGACTTCATCCCGGCCTCCGCTTCTCGGAGAAATCCGGGCATGGCCCAACCCGTTCAATCCGGTCATCAGCATCAGTTTCGAGCTCGAGAGATCTATTGATGGCGAGGTTTCTATGTATGACGTTTCAGGCCGGAAGATTCTCGTGCTTGCGAAGGGAAGACTGGATAAGGGATCGAATGTTCTCATGTGGAGCGGAACAGACGCAAACGGCAGGCGACTGAGTTCCGGCGTCTATGTCGCCAGGCTTGATGGCGAGGGCGTGTCGAGCTCGACAAAGGTTCTCCTTGCGCGTTGACATGCCGTTACGCCCCTGGTCCCAAACGGCGCCATGCTTATATGGGGAGAGACGGTACCGGATGTAGCCGGATAGAACTGAGCGAAGTGAAGTTACACGAGGGTGCGCTGCATGGCTACTGTGCTATGCAGCGCATCACTGCTAATGAAGGCCGCAGGTCTCGCTGCACACGACTGGCGCATATCCTTCAATTTGTGGTAACATAGGCACTCGGACGCACATGAAACTTACCTTCTACGGTGCAGCACGCACGACTACCGGCTCGATGCATCTCGTCGAGGCCGATGGACAGCGTATCCTGCTTGACTGCGGACTATATCAGGGGCATCGCGCAGAAGCGTTTGAGCGGAACTCCCACCTTCCTTTTGATCCAAGAAGTGTGACCTCTGCGATCCTCTCGCACGCGCACATCGATCACTCGGGCAACCTGCCAACGCTGGTCAAGAACGGTTTCGCGGGAGAAGTGAACTGCACGATGGCGACCCGCGATCTGGCTGCCCTGATGCTTCGAGACAGCGCCCATATTCAGGAGCAGGACGCCGAGTACCTCAACCAGAAGACTTCACGGCGGGGTTTGCCAGATGTGGAGCCGCTGTACACGGTTCGGGATGCAGAGCGTACTCTTCCTCACCTCGTTGGCCGCGCATATGACAAATGGTTCTGCCTCGGCAATACGCGCGTGATGATGCTCGATGCCGGACACATTTTGGGTTCCGCAATCATTGTCCTTGAGCTAAACGGGCATGGGCGGACGGTTCGCCTTGGCTTTACCGGCGATCTGGGGAGGCCCGGGACGCTGCTTCTGAGGGACCCTGAAATCGCGCGCAATCTGGATTACGTGATTGTAGAAAGCACTTACGGCGACCGGGAACACGGCACGCTGGAACAGAGCCAGGACGATATCGCACGTGTCATCACCAAGACTGTGGCGCGCGGGGGCAAGGTGATTATCCCTTCTTTTGCCGTTGAGCGTGCGCAGGAAGTGGTTTACACGCTGCACCTGAAAAGAGAGACCGGAGAAGTCCCTGCGGTGCCTATGTTCGTTGATTCGCCGCTTGCGATTAACGCAACGGATGTGTTCCGCCTCCACACCGAATGCCTGAATGAAAAAGTTCTGGCCTATGTACATTCGAACCACGATCCGTTTGGTTTTGGCGGCCTGCACTACACTCGCAGCGTTGATGAATCGAAGAAGATCAACAGCATCCACGGGTCGTGCGTGATCATCGCCGGGAACGGCATGTGCGAAGCCGGGCGCATCCGTCATCACCTGAAGAACAACATTGAGGACGACCGGAGCACAATTCTGTTTGTCGGGTATCAAGCGGAGAACACGCTGGGCCGCCGCCTCATCGATGGTGCAAAGAGGGTAAAGATATTTGGCGACGAATTCAGCGTGCGGGCCAAAATCCACGTCGAAAATGGATTCAGCGCGCATGCCGATCGCAGCGAGCTTCTGGAATGGATGGGGCATGTCAAAGACAGTCTCAAGGGGGCATTCGTGGTTCACGGCGAAGAGCAATCTGCATTATCATTTGCCAATGCCCTGCGCTCCATGGGCGGATTCACGGTGACGGTTCCTGAGCCGGGCCAAACCATCGAACTGTGATGAAAAGGCGCAGATACTGCCGGCTTTGCAGAAACCCAGCATTCTTGCGTTATCGCATTCAATGTGTTTGCATTGGAGTACATCACTAACAAGGAGGTACCATTGCGTTCCTCAACAGTTCTCCTGGTTCTCTTCACCGTCTTCCTGGCATCCTCATCGCAGGCACAGTGGACTGACAAGACGCTGGCCGACAAAGTGCAGGAATTCACCCTGTCAAATGGGATGAGGTTCCTGGTGGTGGAGCGCCATAACGCTCCGGTATTTTTCGCCACTATAACTTTCAAAGTGGGCAGCGTGGATGAGCGGCCTGGAATAACAGGCATCTCACATTTTCTGGAGCACATGATGTTCAAAGGCACTCAGTACATTGGCACCAGGGATTATGGGAAGGAGAAGCCGTTCCTGGCTAAAGAGGACAGCCTGGCTCACGTGATGATGGCGCTGCAGGACAGCATCAGGCCGTGGCGGCTCGATGTCCTGGAGCGGTATGGACTGGACGCGCTCGCGGCTCAGTCGCAAAAACCAAAGAAAGAACCCAAGACAAAAGGGTTGGCCAGGGGAGAAGAGCATTTGACCGTGGATGCGCTTGGAGACCGCCTCGCTCAATTGGGCGACCTTCTTGGAATCTTGAAGAATCCCTATCCGGATAGCCTTACATCCCGTCCCTCATTGCTTTCTGAAGGCGGTGTCAACTATGCAAAATTATTCTACGGGCTCAAGAATGCAGAGCGGGAGCTGGAGGCGACTCAGAAGGAACACATTGGACTCCTGGTGCAAAACGAATTCTGGGACACCTATCTGCGTGCCGGTGCCCGCGTCCTGAATGCGGGAACGGGCGAGGACAACACCACCTACCTGGTGTATCTGCCCTCAAACCAGCTTGAGCTGTGGATGCTTATGGAATCCGACCGTCTTGGATCAATTGTGTTTCGCCAGTTCTATTCAGAGCGCAATGTTGTGCAAGAGGAGCGCAGGTTGGGGGAAAACGACCCGGATGAGGCACTCTATGAGCCTTTCATGGCCACTGCTTTTACCGCTCACCCTTACGGCGTTCCTGTCGTAGGCTGGATGAGCGACCTTAGGCACATCGATCGCACTCAAATGGAGGCCCAGTATCGGCGTTACTATAATCCAACCAATGCAGTTGCCGCTTTGGTCGGAGATATCAAGTTTGATGAAGCTCGAGCGTTGGCAGAGAAATATTTCTCCCGGCTTCCGGCCCAGCCGAAGCCTCCCGAGGTCATTACCCAGGAACCTGAGCAGAAGGGAGAACGCAGGCTTACTGTGCAGGCAGATGCCGGTCCGCAGCTGATGATGGGCTTTCATATTCCTACAGTTCCCCACCCTGACGCCTATGCCCTAACAGTGCTGGCGGAGGTGTTGGCACGGGGCCGCACTTCCCGGCTTTACCAATCCATATTCGAGAAACAGCAGCTCACGCTCAGCGGACCCAATGTATGGACGGGACCAGGCGAGCGCTACGATCACCTGTTTGTCATCTCTGCGGAACCGCAGGAGCCCCACACCCTGAAAGAGGTTGAGGATGCTTTGTGGAAGGAGATTGATAACATCAAGGCATCACCTCCGACACAGCGGGAACTCGAGCGGCTCAAGAATCAATTGGACGCAAATCTGATTCGCTCTCTGGGCTCCAATCCAGGTCTGGCTTTCCGGCTTGGGGACGCTGCTGCAAACAGAGGGGACTGGAGAGCAATCCTTTCTGATAGGGAGAAACTTCTGGGCGTGACCCCGGCGGATGTCCAGCGAGTTGCCAAAAAGTATCTCACGCATGAGAATGTCACAGTCGGCTACCGCGTGAGGGCAGAGAAATCCGAAGATGAGGGAGGCGGACGATGAAACGGTACACAGGATATCAGGCGAATATCTTATTGCTGATTGCGCTTGGCTGTTTTCTGATAGCAGCCGGCGCGGCTGCGCAGGTTCTCCCAAAACGTCCTGGCGACATCAAGGTTCCTCCCCTGCAATTCAAGCAGCCTCAGCTTGACAAGATTTCTCTGGCATGCGGGCTCTCCGGATTTCTGATGGAAGATCACGAGATCCCGGTTGTGAACATACAGATGCGTCTCCCGTGCGCCTTTGAATCAAAGGAGAAATCAGGGCTCAATGAGCTGGCTGGTTGGGCGCTTCGAAGCGGAGGAAGCCTGACAATCCCGGCAGACAGCCTGAATGCCGAACTGGAATTTCGTTCTGCGTCGATCGAAACGCGGGCTAACAGTGACTGGGTCGCCATCAACATCAATTGCCTCACAAAAGACTTGTCTCGCTGTTTGGAGCTTGTCAGCGACCTAATTCTTCACCCGGCCTTCCCTGAATCCAAGATTGCATTGAAGAAGAAGACCATGGCCGAAAATGTGCGGCGGGAGAATGACGAGCCCCGCTCGCTTGGAGAGCGGGAATTTCGAAAGGTGCTCTTCGGAGATCATCCCGCCACGTGGCAGCCGACTTTGGAATCTATTCAAGGCCTGACCCGGCAGGACGTGGAGCGTTTCTGGAAAACCTACGGCGTGCCCACAGGCGGGCTCATCGGCATAAGCGGCGATGTGCGCAAGGACGAGATCACGAAGAAGCTCAATGATGTTTTCAAATCTTGGAGCGGGGGACCTGCTGAGATATCGGCTTTTCCTCAGATGCGGGAGGGAATCTCATCCTCTGTCAATCAGGTGAGGAAAGACATCAACCAGGCCTACATCATGATTGGCCACCCGGGAATAACTGAACAGAATCCGGACCGCCCAATCGTGACCTTGATGAACTACGTACTTGGGGGCGGCAGTTTCAAGTCCTGGATCACCGAGAAAATACGAGTGGAACAGGGACTTGCCTACAGTGCCGGGTCGCGGTACGGTGCGGCGCCGCGAGGAGTCGGAGTATTTGCGGCATACACCCAGACTAAGGCCGAGGCAATGAGCCGTTCAGTGAACACGATCCTGGCTCTGATAAAGAAAATGCAGGAAGAAGGGCCATCCGAGGAAGAGCTGGGGCGTGCGCGCCAGTCTCTGCTTAACCGTTATGTCTTTTCGTACGAGAGTCCTGCTTCCATTGTGGACCGGGCTTTGTACCTGAAGTTTTTTGGTCTTCCTCTTGACCAGACCGAACTGGACCTGAAGGCATACGAAACCGCAACCGTCCAAGACATGAAGCGCGCGGCGAGGAAATATCTCCATCCGGACGAGCTGGCTATCGTTGTGGTGGGGGACCCAGCCAAATTCGATAAGTCCCTCGACACGTGGGGAAACGTGAATGAAATCAAGTTGAAGGAGAATTGATCGTGAACCGTACGGAGCTGAAGGAACTGCAGGGAATGGTGGAGTATCCTTCGGTCACTATCCTGCTGCCGACACACCGGACGGTGCCGGACAACCGGCAGGATCCGATCAGAATGAAAAACCTATTGAAGCAGGCCGTGGATAAGCTTTCTCAAGAGTTCACCAAACGCGAATATCAACCACTGGTGGACAGGTTGGACAACGTGACCGCATCAATCGACTATGCCCATGCTCTCGACGGGCTGGCTGTTCTTGCAAACAGCCATTTCTCGAAGCTCTACTACCTCCCGTTTCCAGTAAAAGAGAGGGTGGTCATTGATCGCACCTTTGCAACCCGGGATCTGGTTTCTGCCTTCAATCGCTCGCCGCAGTACTGGTTGATCGCACTCAGTGATAAATCGACGCGGCTCTTTCGCGGCGTCCGGGATTACCTGGCCGAAGTTGCAGAGGGCGGATTCCCGGCAGTTTTCCAGGGACCCGGTGGAACCGAGCCGCTGCCAATTGATTACGGGATAGACAGATCATCCTACCTGGACGAGAGGCACAAACTCTTCTTCCGTGAAGTGAGCAAAACGTTCAAGAAGCTCGCCGGCCCTGAGCCGTATCCTCTGGTCCTTGCCGGAGTCGAAAGACACATCGCGTACTACAATGAAGTGGCCAACCATGCCATCCCCATCGCAGGCACCCTGACCGGCAACCACGACCACACGCCGCTCCGTGAATTGTCCAGGCTTGCCGGTCCAATAATAGAGCGTTGTTTGACCAAGGTGCGGTCGCAAAAACTAAGCGAGCTGGAATCGGCAGTCAGCCTCGACAAATATAGTTCGGGCATCGATGGGTGCTGGAGGGCAGCCCATGAAGGCAGGATATCGACTCTGCTGGTGGAAGAGGACTACATGTATCCGGCTGAGCTGGACCGTGAGCGGAATCAGCTCAAACCGGTTTCAGATTCCACTCTGCCGGGCGTTATGGACGATGCCGTAGACGAACTGATTGAAACCGTGATCGCCAAGGGCGGCGAGGTCCATTTCATGGGCAAGGGTTTGCTGAGCATACATAACCACATAGCGGCCATCATGCGGTATTGACGGCAATGTTGGATCGTTGACGAATAAAGTACTGGTGTCGTGAAAGGAAAGGTGCTAACAGAGTTCACGATCTTCACCTGCAGAGCATCCGCTGACGCCTGTCACCTGTGCTGCAAGGAATCCAGTTTCCGTAATGCGACCGAAGCAACGGCGTCCTCCGACGGCATTCGGGCTTCTCGGTAAGAAGCTGTGTTGACAAAGCCCCGGCAGTTGTACCAAAATATGGGACAGTTGTCCCACATAATAGGACAAGAGATAAGATATGCTGATACCGATTAGAAGGAAAAAGATACTTGGAGTCTTCTCAAAAGATCCCTTCAAAGAAATACATCTCAGGGAAATCGCACGCTTGTCCAAAGTTTCGTTGAACAATGTGGATAACTCACTCCGTCTCTTTGTAAAAGAGGATATGTTTAAGAGGCGGGAGGTATCCAACATGGTATTTTTCAAACCTAGCCTGGAGAGTGAGTCCCTCTTGAAGCTGTTTGAATACCTTGAGCTTGAGACGAAACGCGAATTCTTCCGCAAGAATAAGAACATAGCCCGACTGCTGCAGAAATACACCGAGGACGTAGTGAGTCTGTCAAACAAGAGGATCCAGTTAGTGGTTCTTTTCGGCTCGGTGGCCAGGGGCGAGTGGACTAAGGCCAGCGACGTTGACATCCTGGTGGCTGTTTCTGGAAAAGACAGCGATGTAACCGCGCTCTTGAAGAAGGCCGAGATAGATGTAAGTCCTCTGTTGGAGATCAGGCCAATAAGTACTTCAACTGAGAAGTTCGCAGAGGGTATTAAGAAGAAGACTGAATTCTACGATGACCTCTGGAGAGACAGAATAGTCCTGTACAATGAATTTTTGTTTTGGCAGATGATCAAGGAGGCAGGCAGGTCTTATGCCCAGGGATACTGAGAAGATCCTATGGTGATCACCGGTGCTTAACGCGTATCTGAAGAAAATAGCTGAAGTCAGTAACCGCGGAGACGCAACGGAAGAGAGCTACTATCCCACGCTTGCTGATTTGCTTCGCGAATATTGTAGTTCGACCGGCAAAAAAGACATTCACATCACAATCCTTCCTAAGAAGACCGAAGCAGGAAACCCTGATTTCAGGGTGTGGGACGGAAAACAGCATATAACGGGCTACATAGAGGCTAAAGACCCGACCATCGACAATCTCGACAGAATAGAGGATACCGAGCAGTTAAAGAGATACCTCTGCACATTCCCCAACCTGATACTCACCAACTTCCTTGAGTTTAGACTTTATCGCAATGGAGTGGTCACAGAGAAAGTCCTTGCTGCCAGGCCTGTAATACTTCACAAGCTGAAAATGACGCCGCCCGTTGAAAAGGAGTCCGAACTACTACAGCTGTTTGAGAAGTTCTTTTCCTTTTCATTGCCAAACGTCTATGACGCAAGACATCTCGCAGTAGAACTAGCCAGAAGAACACGCTTCCTGAAAGATGAGGTCATAGCACAGGAGCTGAGAGAAGAAGAAAAGGCAGGCAAAGGGCTTATCACGGGTTTTTACAAGGCATTCAAGGATTACCTCATAAGCGGTCTTACAGGAGACGAGTTTTCGGATCTCTATGCCCAGACCATTACATATGGATTATTCGCTGCGCGGACGCGTTCGGAGAACGGATTCAACAGGAAACTCGCCTATGACAATATCCCTCAAACAATAGGCATCCTGAGGGATGTTTTTCAGTTTATTTCATTGGGTCCACTCCCTCAACAGATGGAATGGATTATTGACGATATCTCTGAGGTTCTGTCTGTTGCCGATACAAACAAGATACTCCATCAGTATTTCCATGAGGGCAAGGGGAAAGATCCTGTCATTCATTTCTATGAAACGTTCCTGTCCGAATACGATCCAAAGACACAGGAGATGAGGGGAGTATATTACACGCCTGAACCTGTTGTTTCCTACATTGTCCGTTCATTGCACAGCATCCTCAAAGAACAGTTCAAAAGACCTGACGGCTTTGCAAGTAACACTGTAACGGTTTTAGATCCCGCAGCAGGAACACTTACCTTCTTGGCAGAGGCAGCGAAACTCGCAGTCGATGAGTTTGTATCCAAATACGGAGAGGGCGGCAGAGGGAATTTCATAAAGGGCCATATCCTGAAAAACTTCTACGCCTTTGAATTGATGATGGCTCCGTATGCAATCGGTCATCTAAAGATGTCCTTCCTTTTGGAAGAACTAGGCTATAAGTTGCAGAAGGACGATAGGGTGAAGTTGTACCTTACGAATACTCTTGAGATGGAAGAACTCCCAGAGACGAAATTCCCAGGAATGGCTTCCTTGTCTGAGGAAAGCCATCTGGCAGGAAAGGTTAAGAGAGAACAGCCCATACTTGTGATACTGGGAAACCCTCCGTATTCGGTGAGTTCTGTCAACAAATCGAAATTCATCGAAGGTTATCTTGAGAAAAAGAAAGGTCGAGACAAGAAGGGCAAACTGCGGATGCTGAATGAATATGTTAGAGGCATCATGGATGACTATAAGGACGCAGTCAGAGACGAGACCAATATTCAGCCTCTTTCGGATGACTACATAAAGTTTATCCGATTTGCGCATTGGAAGATTGATCGAGATAAAAAAGGCATCATCGGGATGATCACAAACAATTCCTACCTTTCGGGATTGATTCATAGGGGAATGAGGAAGAAATTGCTCCAGAGTTTTGACGAGATATACATCTTGAACCTTCACGGAAACAGCCGCATTGGTGAAAAGTGTCCCGATGGGAGCAAGGATGAGAATGTCTTCGATATTCAGCAGGGCGTTTCTATAGCTCTGTTTATCAAGAAAGAAAAACATGGGAAAACATGTGAGGTTTTCTACCGGGACATTTATGGATTGCGAGAGATCAAACGGCGCTATCTAACGGGCCACGATGTCTGCACAACGGAATGGAAAAGGTTGAAGCCTGCAGCACCTTACTATTTCTTTGTTGAGAAAGATTTCTCACTGCAAGTTGACTATGATGAGCTTCTATCGATTACGGAAATATTTCACAGTTATTCCAGCGGAGTGAAGACACACAGGGACCATTTCATAGTTGGATTCACGGAGGACGAGCTTAGGCAGAGAATGCAAACATTTGTGAGCGACTTACCGGATGATTTGGTTAGCCAAGCGTTGAGCCTGAAAGATACGAGGGATTGGAAGATAAGAATCGCAAGGGAGAGAGTGAAAGAAACTGATTGGAAAGAGTTTGTCAGATCATATTCTTATCGGCCGTTCGACCGAAGAGAGATTTGTTATCTACCCGATCTGATAGATAGGGGATGTGACCGATGGGAGTTGATGATGAGCTTCTTCGAAGATAATCTTGGCCTGAGTGTTACAAGGCAATTGTCTACCGCAAGCTTCCTGCATGCTTTTGTGACGGACAGCGTTACAAATATGTGCTTCGTTTCAACGAAAACCAAAGAGACGGGCTATGTATTTCCCCTCTATCGTATAGCGAAGAAGATTCAGAAGGGTCCATCAACAAGCGTTATGATGCTTCTCGAACCTGAGGGAGATTATGGGTTGAGAAGGTCGAATTTATCTCCTGCATTTGTTGATGGACTGGCTAGAGTGTTCAAGAAGGCACCTTCCCCGGGAGAAATCTTCTATTACATCTACGCTATCCTTTATTCCGAAACTTGCAGAACTAAATACGCGGAGTTCCTCAAGATAGACTTCCCGAGAATTCCGTTTACGAAAGACCATAAGCTATTCAAGAAGATGTCTGGATATGGCAACAGACTTGTTGATCTGCACTTGCTTAGCCTGAATTATGCACAAGTTTGGTGAAAAAAGAGTGCCATCGTCCTCGGGAGT